>VFKJ01000161.1 GCA_009885595.1 Myxococcales bacterium
GACTGGAAGAAGTCTTCGTAGACCTGCTCGGCGATTGGGTAGAGCAGGTAGTGCACCAGCAGCTTGACGTCGACGCTGGCGGCTTTGGCCAGCGCGAAGGCCTCGCGGCACACGCCGGCGGTGCTGCCCCAGGCGACCAACGCGTAGGGCGCCTTCGGGTCACCGTGCGTCTCGAAGAGGTCGGCGCGCTTCTTGAGCGGCTCGAGCTTCTGGAAGCGCTTGGCGTTCATCTTGGCGTGCATGATGCCGCCCGAGGTGGGGTCACCCTTCTCGTTGTGCTCGATGCCGGCGCCCAGGTAGTTGCCGCCCTTCATGCCGGGGTGGCTGATGGGGCTGATGCCCGACTCGGTGAACTTGAAGCGCGAGTAGTCGACCAGCTCGGCCTCGGTGGGCCGGCGCCGCTCGAGGATCTCCATCTTCGAGGTGTCGATCGGATCGACCGCCTCTTTGCGCTGCGCGATCTCCTGGTCGGAGAGGATGATCACCGGCGTCTGGTAGTGCTCGGCGATGTTGAAGGCCTCCACCGTGATGCGGAAGGTGTCTTCCACGTCGGTGGGCGCGAGCACGGGCCGCAGCACGTCGCCGTGGCCGGAGAAGGCGGCCTGGTAGAGGTCGCTCTGCTCGGGCTTGGTGGGCAGGCCGGTAGAAGGCCCGCCGCGCTGCACGTTGAGCAGCACCAGGGGCAGCTCGGCGATGGTGGCCAGCCCCAGGATCTCGGTCTTGAGCGACATGCCGGGGCCGCTGGTGGCGGTCATCGACTTCTTCCCCGCGAACGAGGCGCCCACGGTGGCGCCGATGCTGGCGATCTCGTCTTCGCACTGCAGCACCGTGCCGCCGTACTTCCAGATCTCCCGCGTCAGCGTCTGCATCACCTCGGTGGAAGGGGTGATGGGGTAGCCGCCGAAGAACTGGATGCCGGAGAAGAGCGCGGCGGCGGCGCACATGTCGTTGCCGTCACACAGGAGCTTCGAGCCGGGCGCGGCGCGGGGCGGGGCGATCGATCGCAGCGTCGCCAGCGGGTGGGCCTGCGCGTACTCGATGCCGGTGGCGAGCGCTTTTTCGTTCGCCTCGAGCAGCCCCTCGCCCTTGTTGCCGAACTTCTTCTTCAGCCCGCGGCTGATGGCCGCCGAGGGAATGCCGAACCAGCCCGAGAGCAGCCCCAGCACCACCGAGGTCTTCGCCTTGTCGGTGCCGGCGGACTTCTTGGTGAGCTCGGCGATGGGCACCGAGAGCACCTCGCGCGGCACCACCCCACGGGCCTTGAGCGTCTCGGGCGGAGGCCCCGCCTTCTCTTCGTGAATGAGCACCGTGTTGATGGACAGCGGCAGCTCGGCGCCGAACTTGAAGAAGTCTTCCCAGTTGAGCGCCACCATCACGTCGAGCGCGCCCCCGGGGTTGAGCACCTTGCGGGTGCTCAGGCGCACCCGGCAAGACGACTCGCCGCCGCGGATCTGCGAGCCGAAGCTCTTGGTCATCATCGCGTGGTAGCCCTCGGAGGAGGCCGCCGAGAGAAGCGACTCACCTGCGCTGACGACTCCGTCGCCACCGGCGCCGGCCAAACCCAGGATCAGGTCATCGATCATTGTGGCCGCCATCCTGTGCAACCCTCGGACCGATTTGCGCGTTCTTTCGGGCAGGTAGCGTTTTTGCGCGGCCCCCTGTGGAGCGCCTCCCTGACGCTACGGAAACTGATGAAGAACCTCAGGTATCGGGCGCACTGCTTGCGTCCGATCACGCCCCAGACGCAAACATTTCGGCTTCCCGAGGCCTCCAGAGCGCAAAAAACCGGCGTCCGACGTGCAGGGGAATTCCCCCCATGTCCCAACCACTGACGTTGATGGTCGACGGGAATGAAGCCGTCGCCCACGTCGCCCACAGGCTCACCGAGACGATCGCCATCTACCCCATCACCCCCTCCTCCACGATGGCGGAGCTCGCCGACGAGTGGTCGTCGCAGGGCCGCACGAACATCTGGGGTGGGGTGCCGCAGGTGGTGCAGCTGCAGTCGGAAGCAGGCGCCGCCGGCACCGTGCACGGCGCCTTGATGGCGGGCTCGCTCACCACCACCTTCACCGCGTCGCAGGGGCTGTTGTTGATGATCCCCAACCTCTACAAGCTCGCCGGCGAGCTGACGCCCTTCGCGATGCACGTGGCGGCGCGCACCCTGGCGACCCACGCCTTGTCGATCTTCGGAGATCACTCCGACGTGATGGCCTGCCGGCAGATCGGCACGGCGCTGCTGGCCTCGGGCTCGGTGCAGGAAGCGCACGACCTGGCGGCGGTGGCCCACGCGGCGACCATGACCTCGCGCATTCCGTTCATGCACTTCTTCGACGGCTTCCGCACCTCGCACGAGGTCGGCCGCATCGAGGTGCTCAGCGACGAGGTGCTGCGCGCGCTGATGAACCCCGCGGCGGAAGCAGCGCACCGCGCTCGCGCGCTCAACCCCGATCGCCCGATCATCCGCGGCACCGCGCAGAACCCCGACACCTTCTTCCAGGCGCGCGAGGCGTGCACGCCGTTCTACGCGGCCTGCCCGGACCAGGTGCAGGCGGTGATGACGAAGCTCGGTGAGCTCACCGGCCGGCACTACCAGCTCTTCGATTACGTCGGTCACCCCGAGGCGGAGCGGGTGGTGGTGGTGATGGGCTCGGGCGCCGAGGTGACGCATGAGTTGGTCGAGGCGCTGGTGGCGAAGGGCGAGAAGGTGGGCGTGCTGAAGGTTCGCCTGTTCCGTCCGTGGAAGGCCGAGGCGTTCCTCGCCGCGCTGCCTCAGAGCGTCAAGTCGATCGCCGTGCTCGATCGCACCAAGGAGCCGGGCGCGGTGGGCGACCCGCTCTACCTCGACGTGCTCTCCACCTTCGCGGAGGCGGGCCGGGGCATGAAGGTCATCGGCGGCCGCTACGGGCTCTCGAGCAAGGAGTTCAACGGCGGCATGGTGAAGGCGGTGTTCGACGAGCTGAGCAAGCCCTCGCCGAAGAACCACTTCACCATCGGCATCGTCGACGACGTGAGCCACAGCTCGCTTCAGTGGGACCCGACCTTCGAGGTCTCCCACCCCGACCGCGTGCAGGCGGTGTTCTACGGCCTGGGCGCTGACGGCACCGTGGGCGCGAACAAGAACACCATCAAGATCATCGGCGAGGAGACGAAGCACTCCGCGCAGGGCTACTTCGTCTACGACTCGAAGAAGTCGGGCGCGATGACCATCTCGCACCTGCGCTTCGGGCCCGGCGTCATCCGCAGCTCGTACCTGGTGCGCTCGGCGAACTTCGTCGGCGTTCACCAGTTCCCCTTCGTGGACAAGCTCGACGTGCTCGAGCTGGCGGCGCCGGGCGCGGTGGTGCTGCTCAACGCGCCCTACGCGAAGGAGACGGTGTGGGATCGGCTGCCTCGCGAGATGCAGACGCAGATCCTCGACAAGGCGCTGCAGGTGTACGTGATCGACGCCTCGGCGGTCGCGCGCGAGGCGGGCATGGCGGGCCGCATCAACAGCGTGATGCAGACCTGCTTCTTCGCGATCTCCGGCGTGCTGCCGCGCGAGGAGGCGATCGAGTGCATCAAGAGCTCGATCGAGAAGACCTACAAGAAGAAGGGGGCCGAGGTGATCGCGCGGAACTTCGCCGCGGTCGACGCCACCCTGGCCAACCTGCACAAGCTGCCCATTCCGGGGAAGGTGACCGCGACGCGCGGCCGCAGCCCGGTGGTGTCGAAGGCCGCTCCCGATTTCGTACAGCGCGTGACCGCGGTGATGCTGGCCAACCAGGGCGATCTGCTGCCGGTGAGCGCGTTCCCGCCCGACGGCACCTGGCCCACCGGCACCTCGAAGTGGGAGAAGCGCGACATCGCCCAGGAGATCCCGATCTGGGACGAGTCGATCTGCATCCAGTGCAACAAGTGCGCGATGGTCTGCCCGCACGCGGCGATCCGCGCGAAGGCCTACCCGACTGAGCTGCTGAGCAAGAAGCCGTCGGCGTTCAAGTCGATGCCCTACAAGGGGCCCGAGCTGCCGGGCATGGCGTACACGATTCAGGTCGCCACCGAGGACTGCACCGGTTGCAAGCTGTGCGTGGAGATCTGCCCGGCCAAGGACAAGGCCAACCCCAAGCACAAGTCGCTCGAGATGGCGCCGCGGGTGGAAGACAAGTCGCCCGAGCGCGCGGACCTCGAGTTCTTCTTGAACCTGCCCGAGGTCGATCGCACCAAGGTGCGCCTGGAAGTGAAGGGCGCGCAGCTGCTCGAGCCGTTGTTCGAGTACTCCGGCGCGTGCGCGGGCTGCGGCGAGACGCCGTACCTCAAGCTGCTCACCCAGCTCTACGGAGACCGGCTGCTGATCGCCAACGCGACCGGCTGCACCTCGATCTACGGCGGCAACCTGCCGACCACCCCGTACACGCAGAACCGCGATGGCCGCGGGCCGGCGTGGGCCAACTCGCTGTTCGAAGACAACGCAGAGTTCGGCTACGGCATGCGCATGGGGGTGGACGCGCTCCACTCGCGCGCGACGCGGCTGCTGACGAAGCTGGGGCCGGTGGTGGGCGACGTGCTGGCCACCGCGCTGCTGAAGGCTGATCAGTCGAGCGAGGCGTTGATCGCCGAGCAGCGCGCGCGCGTGGTGGCGCTGCGCAACGCCCTGCGCGGCCGCATGGACGACGACTCGCGCGTGCTCTCGGAGCTGGCGGACTACCTGGTGCGCAAGTCGGTGTGGATCGTCGGCGGCGACGGCTGGGCGTACGACATCGGCTTCGGCGGGCTCGATCACGTGATCGCGCAGGGCCGCGACGTCAACATCCTGGTGCTCGACACCGAGGTCTATTCGAACACCGGCGGGCAGGCGTCCAAGGCCACCCCCATCGGCGCTTCGGCGAAGTTCGCCGCGGCGGGGAAGGGCGGCGGCAAGAAGGACCTCGGGATGATCGCGATGGCGTACGGCGACGTCTACGTGGCGCGCATCGCCTCGGGCGCGAAGGACCTGCAGACCGTGAAGGCGATGCAGGAGGCCGAGTCGTACCCCGGCACCTCGATCATCATCGCCTACAGCCACTGCATCGCGCACGGCTACGACATGGCCAAGGGGCCGCAGCAGCAGAAGGCCGCGGTGGAGTCGGGGATCTGGCCGCTGTATCGCTACGATCCGCGGCGCATCGAGAAGGGTGAACCCGCGCTGCAGCTCGACAGCGGGGCGCCGAAGTTCCCGGTGGGTGACTACATGCGCGAGGAGGCCCGGTTCCGCATCACGGAGAACCTCGACCCCGAGCGGTACCGCCAGCTGGTGCGGCAGGCGCAGCTCAGCGCGCAGCAGCACTACGCGGTGCTCGAGCAGCTCTCCAAGCTGGTGTTGCCGAAGCTCTCCTGAAGGGACCACATGGATCTCACGACCGACTACCTGGGCTTCAAGCTGCCGCACCCCTTCATGCCGGGCGCCTCTCCGCTGGCCGATACGCTGGACGGCGTGCGCAAGCTGGAGGACGCGGGCGCCGCGGCGATCGTGATGCGCTCGTTGTTCGAGGAGCAGCTGCTGCAGGAGCAGCTGGTCACGCATCGCTACACCGATTTTCACCGCGATACGTTTCCCGAGGCCGGCAGCTTCCTGCCTGAGCCCGAGCTGTTTCACTTGGGCCCCGAGAGCTACCTCGAGCACATCCGCAAGGTGCGCGCGGCGGTGAAGGTGCCGGTGATCGCCTCGCTCAACGGGCTCACCCCGCAGAGCTGGGTGGAGCACGCGGCGTTGATCGAGCAGGCCGGCGCGAGCGCGCTCGAGCTGAACATGTTCGCGATCGGCGCCGACCCCATGGAGAAGGCCAGCGACATGGAAGCGCGGGCGGTGGAGCTGCTGCGCGCCGTGAAGGCGAAGGTGAAGATGCCGATCGCGGTGAAGCTGTCACCGTTCTACTCCTCGCTCTCGAACGTCGCGGCCCAGCTCGATCACGCGGGCGCGGCGGGGCTGATCCTCTTCAACCGGTTGTTCCAGCCGGAGCTCGACATCGAGGCGCTGGAAGTGAAGCGGGTGCTGCACCTCTCGGACAGCTCGGAGCTGCCGCTGCGGCTGCGGTGGCTGGGGGTGTTGTCTTCGCAGGTCGCCTGCTCGCTGGCGGCGAGCGGCGGCGTGCACACGGTCTCCGACGCGGTGAAGGCGTTGATGACCGGCGCGGACGCGGTGCAGGTGGTGTCGTTGCTGCTGAAGAAGGGCCCGGGGGAGCTCGCCA
>VFKJ01000622.1 GCA_009885595.1 Myxococcales bacterium
AGCGTGGGCACGTTCCATTCCTCGCGGTCGGCGTCCGTCACGGACGGGTCGACCTCCCAGAGCACCCAAGGGCCGGCGCCTTCCCGATGGAACTGGGTGCCGTAGCGTTGGGGCTTCTTCTCGTGCATGAGCTTTCGGTCGAGGGACGCTGCGGCGAGCCAACGCGCAGCGTCGTTGGAGCCGTCGAGCTTCACAGCCTCGAGGGCCAGTTCGTGCGCGCGTTGCGCGTGTGCCGGAGTCCCCCCGTGCTGAAACACCATGGCCGCGTGAAAATAGTCGGCAGACGCCTTGGCCCCGCCAGCGGCCAGGATCTCGTTGACCCGTTTCTCGCGCGCCTCATCTCGAGGCTTGATCACCAGCCAGTCGAGGTTGTTGCCCTGCCGGTCGCCCTGATCGGCCTCGAAGATCGCAGCGAGCTCCGCGTTGATCGTCGCCAGCCGCGCGGCGCGGCTCGCCTCCAACGCCTTCAGCATCTCTGCCCAGCGGGAATCGCCTTTGAGCGAGACGAGATCTGGATCCTGCTCCGGCTGTGTCCTCGCGAGTTCGCCCTTCTTTGCCTCGAGGGCCAGCTGCCCGAAGGCGCGGTCGGGCTCACTTGCGAGCGCAAAACAACACGCGGCGTTGTAGGCGTCGTCCGCGCGCTCGTAGTCGCGGCCGCACCTCGCGAAGTCCTTCGCGTCGTAGGCCCTGCTGGCCGAGGCCTTAAGCGCGCGCTTCTCACCCCGCGTAGGGGCATTCCGCGTCGTGACGGCACAGCCCGCGAACGAAACCAATAGCACCCACACCCATTTCCTCATCGCAGACACTTACGCGCGAGAGAGCCAGGCGGCTACTTCGGGAAACAGCGACCGGCGTCGCAGCCGCGGAAGCCAGCGCCGGCGCAGTCGACCTTTCTCACGTCGCCGTCCTGGCAGAACTGCACCGAGCTGTCGTCGCAGGTGGGCTCGAGCCCCGCGCATGTCTTCCCGGTGTTGATGCACTCGCCGAGATCACAGCGTCGATGGGTCGGGCTCGCCGCGCAGTCGACGCGCACCTCACTGCCCAGGCCCTCGCAGCCGATCGCGACGGTGCCCTCACAGCGGCGGCCAGCCATGGGATCGCAGGTGCGATCGCCGGTGACACAGGTGGCGCCACCTCCGTCGGGGAGCACCTCGCACTTCTTCCCGGCGCGCGCGCAGTCCCACAGCAGCACCGCGTTGCCGCTGCAGAGTTCGGCCTGCGTTCCGCGGCACTTGAGCTCGGACTTCGGCGGACACGTGGCGATGGCGCAGGCGTTGAAGCTGACACCGAAGGCGTTGCTAGTGCACACCGCTTCTGTGCGGGCGCAGTTCACCTCGAACCGTTGCCCGTCCCGGGTGCAGCCCGAGAGCGTCTGATCGGTGCAGCTGCTCTGGTCTACGCCCCAGCGATTGGTGCAGCGGCCGGGGTTGCCGCCGACCGCCCAGCAATCGCCCGCGCTCGCGCAATCGCCGTGGGCCTCGAGCAGGCACTGGTAGATCGCGCGCAGGGGCTCATTGAGGCCCGTGGCCATCGGCGGCGAGGTCTCCAACGTGCCGGGCCACGGGAACGCAGGCGAGCTGGTGGTGGTGCAGGCCTCGAGTGAATCGCCGAAGGTGGTCTGGAACTCCCGCGGCGAGCAGGTCTGAAGCGTGATGCAGATGAGCGCCGCCTGGTCACCGGGAAACACCGCTGCCGTGCCGCAGCGGCAACCGGAGAGTGCGATCAGGAAGACGAGCGCGGGGCGCACCCGCCGCAGCTTCTCAGAGGTCTGGCTCGACCGTGAGGCCCATCACCACGCCGTTCTTCGGCGCGTCGCAAGCGGCCTGGTTCGAGAAGCCGGCGACCGGCATGTTCACTTTGGACCCGGTGGCTCCGCTGGGGATCTTGCCGCACGCATGGCCGACCATCACGCCCTGGTTCGCGCAGGTGATCTCGAGGTCCCAACAGCTCCTGAGCGCGCCCGTGCCGGCGGTGCGCTCGAGGTCGCAGTCGACGCCGTCGGGACCGGGCGTCCCGCAGTCGACACGCGCGGCCACCGGCTCGTCGAGCATCGAGGCCCCGACCCCCAGGAGCCCGAAGACCCCACAGCACATCGAGGACCCCAGGCAGCCGCCCAGCACCACCACCCAGATCCAATTTCGCTTGAACCAACTCGCCTGAGGCGCTGCTGCAGTCTGATCTTGTGGAGTCATCGTTCCCTCACACGGCGGGAGGCGGAGTCGGCTTGAACATTGGACCCGCGGCGACCGGGAACACCGCGCGCCCCGCCGCGGGGTTCACCAGCAACACGAACGAGATGTAGAGCGCGATGGCGCAGAGCACGATGGTCGCCAGCCCCACGCCCGTGCCCAGCACCTTCCACGCGTCGCCGCCCGCCGTCGTGAAGTGCCGCGAGATGCGCAGCACGTAGAGCACGTCGATGTCGACCAGGAAGAAGAAGAGCAGCTTGCTGAAGAAGCCGAACGCGTAGGTGAGCACCAGGAAGATCACGATGAAGGCCACGTCGACCGCGAGCACCACCGAGCCGTCGACCGCGCGCCCCTGCGAGGCCTCGTCGAGCGCCCACCAGTTCATCACCCAGTTGAACGAGAACGTGGTGAGCAGCGTGCCGCCCAGGGTGTTCTTGTTCGCCAGCGACATCACCCCCGCGAGGAACTGCCCGCCCGCGCCGAACAGCAGGCAGAACATCGCCGCGGTCTTGAAGAACATGGGCAGCTTCGTCGGCTCC
>VFKJ01000379.1 GCA_009885595.1 Myxococcales bacterium
CTGCTGGTGCTCGTCGCCCTACCGGCGCTCGGGCATCCCCAGGGCTTCCACAAGAAGCTCACCTTCACGCTGACGAAGACGAAGGTGTCCGCGTTGATCGTGATGGACGTCGACGCGGGCGAGCGCTGTCTACTCCTGCGCGAGGCGGTCGACTCGAACCGCGACGGCGTCCTGGCGGGCGAGGAAGTGGCACAGCTCAAGGATCGCCTGGTGAAGATGGCCACCCGTCCGCTGAAGCTGTCCATCTCAAGTGCGCCGTTGCCGCTGGTAGTGAAGGACACGAAGCTCTCGCTGCGCGAGGATCGGCGCGCGAACGACGCGGCGCTGTCGGTGGCGGTGCTCGTTGAACTCGAACACCCGGCCGCGAGCGCGGGGATGGAGTTCGAGGTGGAGGACGTGTCGCCGGATCAGTCGACCATCGTCCTCCAGGTCTTCCAGGAGGGCGCGAAGGAGCCGCCGTTTCAGGAAGAAGTGAAGAGCGGGGTGAAGACGAAGGTGCGAATCAACTGAGCTATCCCCTCACGGAGACGGCACTGGTATTGCGCCTCGCCTTGAGATTTCGTCACCGCTCATGAAGCACCTGATCCGCCTCATCCTCACCTTGGGCCTGTTGCTGGGCGTGACGGGCTGTCCGATCGAGCCCGTGGCGAACTGCACCACCACCAACTGCTCCGGCTGTTGTGACGCGTTCGATCAATGCCAGGTGGGCTCGGCGCTCAACAAGTGCGGCTCTGGGGGCAACCTCTGCGACGTCTGCGTCTCGCCGCAGGTCTGCCAGCTGGGCCGCTGCGGGCTGGCCGGACAGGGCGGCGGTGGCGGCACCACGGGAGGCGGAACTGGAGGCGGGGGCACCGGCGGAGGTGGCGGGAGCGGGCTGAACTGCAACACCACCGGCATCGCGACCGGCTGCACGGCCAGCGCAGCGTTCTCCTGCGACGCGGCGACCTCGTGCTTCCCGACCTACTCGGCCTGCGTGAGCTCCGGGCAGTGCGGAACCGCGACGGGTGGAGGTGGCGGCACCACTGGCGGCGGCGGGGGCGCGACGGGGGGCGGCGGCGGGGCGAGCATCACCTGCAACACCGCGGGCACGGCCACCGGCTGCAACACCACCTCACCGTTCTCCTGCGACGCGGCGACCTCATGCTTCGCCACCTGGAGCGAGTGCACCAACTCCCTCCAGTGCGGCGGCACGGGCCAGGGCGGAGGCGCCGGTGGAGGCGGAGGGACGGGCACCAACACCGTCTCCGGCCGCGTCACCTACGACTTCGTGCCGGCGCGGTACGTGTCCGGCTCGGGCGGCAACCTCTATTTCAGCCAGGTCGTCGCGAAGCCGGTGCGCAACGCGGTGGTGCGGGTGCTCGAGGGCACCGCGGTGCTGGCCACCGGCAACACCGCGGCCGACGGCGCCTACGCGCTCTCCTACACGCCCACGGGCGCAGGGGCGCTGCAGGTGCAGGTGCTGGCGCGCACCACCACTCCGGCGATCCAGATCGAAGACAACACCGCCAACAACGCCACCTGGGCCTACGGGGTCAGCTTCACGCCGTTGACCACCACGGTCGATCTGTACGCGAGCAGCGGGTGGAACGGCAGCAGCTACGCCTTCCCGCGCCGGGCGGCGCCGTTTGCGATCCTCGACTCGATGTACACGGCGGCGCGGGCGTTCATGGCGGTGCGCACGGTGACCTTCCCCGCGCTCAAGGTGAACTGGAGCCCCAACAACGCCCCGCAGTCCGGGGACAAGGCGCAGGGGCTGATCGGCACCTCGCACTTCGCGTCCTCGGAGAATGAGATCTACGTGCTGGGCCTGGCGGGCAGCGACACCGACGAGTTCGACTCGCACGTGATCGTGCACGAGTGGGGTCACTACTTCGAGGCGAACATGGCGCGCTCGGACAGTCCGGGTGGCCCGCATGGCCGGGGCGACGTGCTCGATCCGCGCATCGCGTTCGGAGAGGCGTGGGGCACGGCGGTGGCGGCGATGGTGTTGCCCGAGACGATGTACACCGACAGCGTCTGGAGCGGCGCCACCCTCTACGCCTGGGGCTACGACGCGGAGACGGTGCCGAACCCCACGGACGATCCCACGCCCAACGCCTTCTCGGAGAACGCGGTGCTGCGGGCGATCTACGATCTCTACGACGCGACCTCCGACGGCGCGTTTGACCAGGTGGGGGTGGGGCTGGGCGTGGTCTACGACGTGCTCAACGGGCCCCAGCGGCAGACCGACGCGCTCACCACGCTGGCCTCCTTCGTGACGGCGCTCAAGGCCCAGCCGGGGGCGAACGTGGCGGGCATCAACGCGGTGCTGGCGCAGTACAACGTGGGGCCGGTCACCTCGGACTTCGGGGTGGGCGATGGCAACCTCGAGGGGATGTTCACGCCCGCGCCGCTTCCCTTCAGCGGGGGCATTGGGCTGGGCGGGGGCTTCCCGTCGAACTCGTACCAGCAGAACCAGTACTACGTGTTCACCGGGACGGGGCGGCGGGTCTACGTCACGGCCGGCAACGCCACGCAGGACGTGTGGATCGCCGCCTTCCGCAAGGGGGCCTACGAGGGCTGGGCGGACTCCACCAATAGCGGCACCGAGGCGTTCGACTTCATCTCCACTTCTGGCGTCACCTACGTCCTGGTCGTTCAGGGCTTTGGGCAGGTCAGCGGCAACTACACCGTCAGCGTCTCCATCACGAGCCCATGAAAACTCTCCCGCTCATCCTCCTTGTCACTGCCTGCTGCACCGTTCACCCCGAGCGAAGTCGAGGGGCCGACACCACCAAGCCCGGAGCGCCCACGAAGCCGGAAGCGCAGGTGACGGGCAACACCGCGAAGCTGGCGCTGCACTTCGCGAGTGCGGGAAAAGACATCTCGGTGACGATCTCGGGCATCGACGGCGTCACGGTGACCTCACCTGCCGAAGCGCTCGCGGGCGCGGCGGTGACTGCAGGTGAAGTCGTACCGCTCGACGTGACCTTCACGGGGCGAGGGCATCTGGTGGTGAGCGTGCGAGGCAACTTCGGCGGCTCAGTGGATGCGCGAGTGCACTCGGTGGCGATCGGCGAGATCCAGCTGAAGGACGACGGCTCGAAGATCCTGAAGACCGACGACGGCGACACCGTGAAGGTCATGCCCTGAACTCCCTCTCCCCCGAGGGGGGAGAGGGTCGGGGAGAGGGGTAGAACGCTTGTCCGAAGTCACACTTGATCTCCGCGCGGTCCCAAAGCCCGAGGCCTACCGCCAGCTCGATCAGCACATCCGAGCGGTCCTCGAAGGCATCACCGACGAAGTGACGGCGATGGCGACGATCGCCAGCCTGGTCCACCACGCCTTCGGGCACCTCTGGACGGGCTTCTACCGGGTGGTGACCCCGGGAAAGCTCCTCCGGGTCGGCCCCTACCAGGGCTCATTAGGCTGCCTCGAGATCCCCTTCGGTCGAGGCGTCTGCGGCACCGCGGCCGCCACCGGAGTGACCCAATTGGTCCCCGACGTGCACGCCTTCCCCGGCCACATCACCTGTGACGGCCGCAGCGCGTCTGAGGTGGTGGTGCCCGTCTTCGACCGCGCGGGCACCCTGATCGCGGTCTTCGATATCGACTCGGAACACAAGGCGGCTTTTGACCTGACTGATCAAGCCCACTTGGAGCGGCTCGTCGGCTGGTTCAGGGGTGCGTAGAGGGCTGGTTTACGAGGCGTTGATCCGGTAGGACGCGCCCGGTTCGGCGGTTACCTCCGCCGTGAAGTAATCGAATTTTCGAGGAATCATGACTGACCAGAAGAAGCCGCTGCCCACGTTTGGGGACGTAATGCTGGGTCGCGCCGCCGGTAAGCACGGTGAGCGCCCCGACCGGAAGCCCACTGACAAGCCTGCCGCGAGCGGAGCCGAGAGGCGTCCGGGTCCGATGGTGGTGGTGAAGCGCGCCGGGGTGGTGGTGGAGACCCGCAGCACGGTGACTCCGACGACCGCGCCGAGCCCTGGCAACGGTGAGTCCGCCGAGGTGGCGAAGACCGAGGTCGCGCCGCCTGCGCCCAGGCACGTGGTGCCGACGCACTCGGTGGCCGACGAGGTCCACGAGGCCGAGTCCTTCGAGTCGATGTTCGAGAAGCACGCCAAGGACGGCGGGGTGCCGACGCGCAAGCAACTGCCGCGGGTGGGCGAGAAGGTGACGGCGAAGATCTTCCAGCTGGGCGCCGAGGTGGTGTTCGCGACCATCGGCAAGCACGAGGCGATGATCGACCTCGACGAGCTGAAGGACGATCAGGGCATCCTCCGCTACGGCGTGGGCGACGAGATCGAAGCGTTCGTGATGGAGACGGGCGCCAAGGGCATTCAGCTCTCGCGCAAGCTGTCGAAGGGCGCGGCGTCGTTGTCGATGCTGGTGGACGCGCGGCACTCCGGGTTGCCGGTCGACGGGCTGGTGCTCTCCGTCAACAAGGGCGGCATCGAGGTCGCCATCGGCGACGTGCGGGCGTTCTGTCCTTCGAGCCAGGTCGACGTGCGGCCGGTGAAGCTCGAGGACCTGGTCGGTCAGCGCCTCACCTTCCGGGTGACGGAGGTGAAGGAGAAGAACGTCGTCCTCTCCCGCCGCTCGCTGGTGGAGGAAGAGAACAAGGCCAAGGCCGTCGAGCTGAAGAAGACGTTGGCGGTGGGTAACGTCATGAAGGGCCGCGTGGTGGGCGTGCAGGCGTTCGGCGCGTTCGTCGATCTCGGAGGCCTCGAGGGGCTCATTCCGGTCAGCGAGCTGTCGCACGTGCGCATCGGTCACCCCAGCGAAGTGGTGGAGGTGGGCAACGAGGTCGAGGTGGAGGTGCTGCGCATCGAAGACGCGGAGCCGAACTCGCCCGACAAGAGCCGCCGCAAGGACCGGGTCACCCTGTCGATGCGGGCGCTGCTGGAGGATCCCTTCAAGGCGATGCTGGAGATCGCGAAGGAAGGGGTGGTGCTCAAGGGCAAGGTGGTGCGGCTGCAGCCGTTCGGCGCGTTCGTGGAGCTGGCGCCGGGTGTCGACGGGCTCATTCACATCTCGGCGATGTCCGAGCGCCGCATCGCGCACCCGAAGGACGTGCTGACCGTCGGCCAGGAGATCGAGGTCAAGGTCGAGAAGATCGACGAGAACGAGAAGCGCATCGGGCTGCGGCTGGTGAAGGACGGCGTGGTGGTGGGCGAGGGCGTGTCGACGTCGTCGGCGCCTGAGGAGACCGGCGGCACCGAGCAGCCCGCTGGAGCCACCGAAGTGAAGGTGGTGCGTGCACCGAAGCCGAAGCGTGGCGCGGTGGTGACCGGCAAGGTCACGCGCATCGAGACCTACGGCATCTTCATCGAGTGGGACGGGTTCTCAGGGCTCATCCCCGCGAGCGAGACGGGCACGGAGCGCGGGACGGACTTGCGCCGCATGTTCCCGATGGGGAAGCAGATCAAGGCCGAGGTGGTGGAGATCAACGGCGACAAGTTGAAGTTGTCGATCGTGCAGGCGGAGCGCACTGAGGAGCGCGCAGACCTGAACGCCTGGAAGGCGGATCAGGCGAAGAAGGTGACGAGCTCGGGCGGGTTCAACTCGCTGGCGGACAAGCTCAAGGGCCTGACGCTGAAGTAAGCGACGACCTCAAACCCTCAATTCCCAAAACTGTCCCCCTCTCCCCGCGGGGGAGAGGGTCGGGGAGAGGGCATGCCGTCTAACCAAGCGTCCATCCGCATCCACATGCGGTGGACCCACGCCAG
>VFKJ01000810.1 GCA_009885595.1 Myxococcales bacterium
CACCAGGTCGCCGATGTGCATGCCGGCCTTGGCGGCGGGACAGTCCGCCATCAGGAAGTCCACCCGCACGCCGCCCGGGGAGTTCTCGAACGAGAGCCCACTGCCCAGCTCGTGGTGCATGCGGTGGCCGGGCGCCGGCAGCCCTGCGTCCGAGTCGAAGGGGACGTGGAGCCTCACGGCAGTGATCTCGCCCGCGCGCACGGTGGCGGTGAGGCTCTCGATGAACTGGAAGGTGTGCTCCCCATCGCCTTTGATCTCCGCGAAGACCTGGTAGGTGCCGGGGGGCAGCGCCTTCTCGAAGTGGCCGTCCTGGTGGACGACCTTGATGGACCGGCCGCCGGTGCGATCGGCTCGCACGACCACCGCATCGATGGGCCGGCCAGTCACCGTGCCCACCAGTCGGCCCATCGCCGCCACGCTCAGGTTGAGCTCCACCGTCGCGCCGGGGCCCACGTAGGGCGCGGCTTCTTCGGAGACCAGGTCTGCCAACGTCGCCTGCACGTTGGCCACGGCCGGGAGCAGATCGTCGAACTCGTAGTGGCCGTCTTCGCCCACCCGGGCGGTGCGCTTCACCTCGTTGAGCCCACCGGGCCAGTGAATGCTCACGCTCGCGCCCACGGCCGGGCGGCCATCGGCATCCATCACCGTGCCCACCACGCGCCCGGCGCCCGAGAGCATCAGCTCCACCGGTCCCGCGCCAGGCAACTCCAACCCCACCGCGGTGGCGCGGCGGCCGCGGCCCTGCTGCGCCCGCACGGAGTAGCGCCCTGCCGGCAGCCCCTTCGCCGCGAAGCGACCGTCGGCGCCGGTGTCGAAGGCGGCGACCTCGAGTGACTCCGGCTCAGCCAGAATTCGCACCTCGGCGTTCACCACCGGGCCCTGTTCGTCGCGCACCACGCCAGACAGCTGCGAGCCCGCGCCGATCACGATGCGCACCTGCACGGCGTCGGCCTTCTCCGCGGGCGTGACCCGGGTGAGCCCCTGGCGGCCATCCGGAGCCAGCGCGTGCAGCGACGTCGGCCCCCGCTCGGCGGTCAAGGAGAAGCGGCCATCTCGACCGCTGGTGAGGCTTGCGACGTCACCCGGAGTGATGCGCACGGTGGCGTCGGCCACGGGCTGGCCTGCTTCGTCGACCACCCGTCCTGAGAGCTGCACGCCACGGGTCAGCTCGATGAGCAGCTCGGTGCGGGCGAGCTCAGCGGGCGCGGCGTTGGACAGGTAGCCCGGCGCGCGTCCCTCGAAACGGAAGTGCTTCTCGGGCAGCTCGAAAGCGAAGCGCCCCAGCGAGTCGCTGGTGGTGCTGGCCGCCGGCACCGTCACCTCGAAGTCCTCGGCTTCGGTCTGGGGATCAGCACGTACGAACGCACCCGCGATGGGCGTGTGCGTGGTGGCGTCGACGACTCTGCCGGAGAACTTCGTCGGCGCGCCCAGGGCCAGCGTCACCAGGGTCGAGCTCGCGCCCCAGCTCACGTCCACCGGCTCGACCGCGCGCGCGCCGTCGGTGGCGGTAGCCACCACGAAGTAGCGGCCCGCCAGGGCAGGGAAGGTGGAGCGCCCGTCGGAGGCCGTCTGCTCCGTCCCCGCCGGTTCCCAGACGAGGTCGGCGGTGACGAGGGAGCGGTTGGCGCGGCTCAGCTCGACCCGGGCACCCGGCTCGGGCACGCCTGCGCGGGTGACGCTGACGATCAACCCGGGGCGGGTGGTGGAGACGAAGACCGAGCTGCGCTCGCCCGGCTCCGCTCTCGGCGCGGCGGTCGACGAGGTGGTGGTGCTCGGCAGGGGCGGCGGGTTAGCTGCGTCCTTCCGCAGGAAGAGGAACACGGCGGCCCCCAGGGCGGCCCCGACGACCAGCGCGATCACCACGCGTGACATGGGTTCGACCCCTCTCCCCGACCCTCTCCCCTGTGGGGGAGAGGGAGACAGTGGGTAGGTGAGCGGGTGGGCCAGAGAGTTTCAGGCGATCACTTCTTCGCTCTCGGGCCGGGTGCCGTGCCACCGGTGCAGGGCGGCGTGCGGGCCGTCGTCGTGCCACTCCACCAGCCCGTAGTGAATCTCGAGGTGCTGCCCGAGTCGGCCCAGCCCCAGCTCCACCATCGGCATCCAGGTGCCGGTGTTGACGTAGGTGCGCGTGGTGCCGCGCATGCGCCAGGTGCGGAGCATCGGCACGTGCGTGTGGCCCATGAAGACGGCGCGCACGTGGTTCGAGTGGTGGAAGATCCGCTCGGCGTAGTGATCGAGCCGCTCGAAGAACGCGATGTCGTTGGTGAGGAAGCGCGTGATCTTCACGAACGGCCGCTTCTTCCACCAGGTGGGGTTGAAGCGGGCCTGCACCAGCGCCCTGGCGGTGTCAGCGAGGATGCGCGAGGTGAAGCGGGCGTCGAAGATCATCCCTCCCGCGAGCAGCGGCCAGAACGGGTGCACCTTGTCGACGTACGGCCGCTCGCGGATGAGCGGGTTGAGCACCCGCAGGATGAAGAGGCTGCCCCAGGGCAGGTTGAGCACCGGGTCCTTGTTGGTGCGGCGCAGCGTCAGCTGGCCCCAGTCGAACGCGTGCAGCGCCTCGAACTGGTGCCCGTGGTGAAACTGCACGCCGTCGAGCTCGAAGTGCGGCTTGTCGGTGATGAACCGAATGCGCGGGTGGGTGTCCTGCCCGGTGAGGAAGCGGGTGAAGAGCGCCTGGGCGCTGGGGAAGACGAACTCCATGTCGTGGTTGCCGGGCAGGTAGGTGATCCGGCTCTGCTCGTTCTCGAGGAAGCGGCTGAGCGACTTCACCACGCGCGGGTGGCCCTTGAGACACTTGAAGAGCTTGATGCCCGCCAGCCGCGCGGAGATCTCGTCGGGGAACTGGCCCATCACCGGCACCTTCAGCAGATCGAAGATGTCGCCGTTGAGCACCAGGTGCGCGCCGCTGTACCGCTCCAGCAGCTGGGCGAGCCGCTCGTCTTCCTTGAAGTCGTCGTAGATGTTCACGCGGCCGCGGCGATGGCCGGTGCCCAGGTGGAGATCGGAGAGGACGAGCGCGCGCCGCATCGCTGCGAGCCTACCTACGCAGGTGCGACATGCGAACTCGTCACCACCGCCGCCCCCCCCAATTTCGGGCCTTGCGGCAGCTCGTGTTCGTCGAGCGCCCTGAGGGCGGCGGCCTGGAGCGCCATCTCCAGCCGGCTGTCGACGGTCGCGTGCGCATCGCCGGTGGTCTCCAGGGCGAGGAAGGCCGGGGCACCGGGCGTCTGGTGCAGCAGGGGGCCCAGCACGCCGTCGGAGAGCGCGGAGGACGGCAGGCAGCCGAAGGGCTTGAGCGAGAGCACCAGGTGGGCGGTGCGATCCTCCGCGGCGGCGAGCGCGCGACCTACTTCCAGGTGCGCGCTGCCGCCGAGCACTTCGGCGGGGTACCAACGCGCGGCGAGGGCGGCGAGCCGATCGAGATCCTCCAGCGGCTCGTGCAGGCCCACCGCCCGGGAGAAGCAGGCCCAGCGGGAAGCGAGCCGGGAGGCCGCCCTGGTGGCGGCGCTGCGCTCCTCGTCGCTCGCGCGCGGTGAGCGGGCCTGCTGCCACGCGAGGTAGCGCAGCCAGTCGACGACCTTCGGGGTCCGCACCTCGGCTCCCAGCACCTCGAGGCGGATGGCGACGTCGAAGCTCGGCGCCCCGCGGGTGAGGGTGGTCCACGGCTCGCCCACCAACAGCACCCGGGGCAGCACGCGCTCGGGGGCGCGTTCGAGGTCGCGGAGCTCTTTCGCCGTCTGCCGCAGCGCCTTCAGCAGACCCTGGCCCTGCTCGATCGCGGTGACGAGCAAGGCCGCGCCCCGGCCGAGCGAGAGGGCGAGCGCCTCGGGGTCCTTCACCCGGGGCCGCAGCCGGTGGCCGAGGGTCTCCAGCGCATCGGCGGCGATGAACGAGGTGACGAGCGCGTTCCCCAGGCCGTGCTTCCGCGCTGGGCCTGCGAGGTGGGCGATGAAGCCCTGTTGGTGCAGCGGTTCGAGGTGCAAGGCGCCCAGCCCGGCCCCCTCGAGGATCTGGCGCCACTCCACGGGGAAGGCGGCGAGGCGGCAGGGCCCGCAGGAGCCCAAGGTGAGCCAGGTGTGGCGCGCGGCGAAGTCGCCTGCGGGCAGGCCGGAGGTGCGGGCGTGCTCGAGCACCGCGCCGATCGCGTAGTGTGGTGGGTTGCACTGGCCGTGGTTGCCGTGCGCGCGGGCGCGGGCGAGGCCCTCGTCGGTGGGTGGGTGGACGGCCTGGGCGGGGAGCCCCGCGGCCCGCAACACGGCGGCGCCGAGGGCGTCGTGCACCGGGTGCAGCGGCCCCACGAGGATCGTCCGGTGTCCCTCTCCCCCGCGGGGGAGAGGGTCAGGGAGAGGGGAAGAAGGAGTCATGCGATCCGCACCCTTCGCAGGGCTTGAGGTCGGCTCGGCCCCTCACCCTGACCCTCTCCCCGCTGCGCAG
>VFKJ01000242.1 GCA_009885595.1 Myxococcales bacterium
GGGTTGTCGTTGAACGCGTCTCCTCCGTACATCGCCTGCGACTGCGCGAAGTTCGAGACGGTGAGTTGCGCCGAGACGCCGACCTGCACGTACTTGTGAAGGTCGTAGGCCAGCGAGAGCGTCGGGTAGGCGATGACGATGTCGTTGGTGATCAACGCATAGCGCTGCGGGGCGAGCAGGTTGGGCCGCTCGACGTACCGCCCCGTCGCTTCGTCCTTCGCGTAGCTGGGCGACGGGTACTGGTACCTGCCCTGCGAGGGCGGGGCGAAGAGCCCGAGCCCGATGGTGAAGTTCCTGCCCGCGATGGGAAAGCCGAAGCTCGCCGCGAAGAAGGGCAGCAGGAAGGGCGCCGGCACGTTGCGCACGGTCTCGACCAGCTTGGGGCCCGGCGACATCGGGTTCGCCGGATCAAACCCCGGGTCCTGCCGCAGGTAGCTCACGTCGTGCCGCAGCACCTGCAGGTCCGCCAGGAAGGAGAACCCCGGCTGCTGCGCCAGGCCCGCGGGGTTGTGCTGCATCGCGGTGGCGTCATCGGCCTGGGCAACGAAAGCGCCACCCTGCAGCATCGCCTTGGCGCCGTTGTCCCCCAGGTAGAAGCCAGAAGCCTGGGCTACGCCCGCAGCGCACAGCGCACACAGCTTGACGAGACGATTCACGGATTCCCCTCGGAAATGAAGGGCGAACCGTAGCAGGCCCCACACAAACCAAAAGCGCCGACTCCGTGAGGAATCGGCGCTTCGGGGCTGCGTTCGTCGGAGCCGCGAATCAGCGCGGCGGAGGCGGCGGAGGCGGGCGCGGACCCGAGGGGCCACCGGGACCAGGCGCCGAGGGCCCGGGCATCGGCTGCGGATTGTTGCGCTTGATCGGAGGAGGAGGCGGCGGGCCCGGCGGCAGCGTGGGGTTGACGGTGTACGGCAGGTCACGCTTGGGCTCCGGGTAGTAGGGCCGCGGCGGAACGTTGAGCTGCGAGTTGCCCGGGTTCCGCACCGGCGGCGGCGCGTTGTTGGTGTTGTTCGTCGGCGCGGGCGGCGGCACGTAGGTGTTGTTCGAGTTGGGGTTCACCGGCACGTAGGTGTTGCTGCGCCCAGGCGGCGGCGGCGCGTAGGTGTTGTTCGTGTTCGGGTTCGCCGGCACGTAGGTGTTGCTCGGGGGCGGCGCGGGCGGAGGCACGTAGGTGTTGCTGGGGCCGCCGTTCGCCGGGACGTAGGCCGGGGGGCCTCTGCCAGGAGGCGGGGGCGCGTTGCCATTGCCATTGCCATTGCCGTTGTTGCCGTAGGCCGGAGGCGGCACGGAGCCCGCGGACGAGCCCGTGTTCGGCGGGGGAACGGTGTAGCCACCACCGCTGGGCGGAGGAGGCGGCGGCGGGCCACCCGCGCTGCCGGTGTTGGGCGGAGGCACCGTGTAGCCACCACCGCTGGGAGGAGGCGGGGGCGGGTTGCCGTACGACGAGCCGCTGCCCGAGTTCGGCGGAGGAACGGTGTAGCCACCACCGCTGGGCGGAGGCGGGGGCCGATTGCCGTAGCCGCTGTTCGGAGGCGGGGGCGGCGGCGCGTTGCCATAGCCACTGCCGTAGCCGCTGTTGGGAGGCGGCGGGGTGTTGTAGCCGCTGTTCGGAGGAGGCGGGTTGCGGTTGCCGTAGCCCGAGTTCGGCGGCGGCGGCGAGCCGTACTGCGCGACCGGCGGCTGCTGGTGCCACTGCACGGGAATGGCCGTGTGGTAGCCGCGCGGAGGCGGCACGTAGCGGGAGGGCGGCTGGTAGGTGTTCGGGGGCGGCACGTAATACGAGGGCGGCACGTAGCTGGCGGGCGGGTACGTCACCACGATGCTCTGGGGCGGCAGCGGGTAGGTGCCAGGCGTGCCGAGCGCGTCGTAGTAGCGATAGCCGTCGTAGAAGACGTAGCAGGTGCGCCACTCGTCCCAGTAGTAGGTGTTCGCGCAGGGGTAGCGCGGGTCACAGCTGGTGGTGGTCGTCACCACCCGCGTCGCGGGGTAGTGGCGCACGTAGCAGCCGCTGAGCAACACGAAGGCGGCGAGAGCAGCAACGACGGAACCTTTGAGTGGCGAACGCATGGCGTCTTCCTCGGGCTGTGAGTCGGTGGATCAGACGGGACCACCTGCGTTTCATTCAATCGCAACGGACCGACGCATGCACTCGAGATGATGTTCCGCGGCGATCCAAGCCCTCGGATTCAGGGTAGGTTCCGCCCCCTCATGGCTCTGGATCAGATGACCGAAGTGCTGCAGGCCGACGTGGCGCGGTTTCCTCGCGCGCGCCTCACCGTCACCAAGGGCCCCGACAAGGGGCTCGAGGTGGTGCTCGAAGGACAGCCGGTGGTGGTGGGCAGTGACGAGTCGTGCCAGCTGAAGCTCACCGACAGCTCGGTGTCGCGGCGGCACTTCGAGCTGACCGGCGGCCCGGGTGGGTATCGACTGCGCGATCTGCGCAGCACCAACGGCGTGCGCGTGGAAGGCGTGCAGGTGATGGACGCGAAGCTCTCTGACAAGGTGCGGCTGTCGGTGGGCCGCACCGAGCTGCGCTTCGAGCCTGAGCGGCACGAGATCCAGTGGCCGCTCTCTCCGCATGAGCGCTTCGGCGAGGTGCTGGGCCGCAGCCTGGTGATGCGCCGGTTGTTCGCGTTGCTCGAGCGCGCCGCGCCCACCGAGTCGCCGGTGATCCTCGAGGGCGATCCTGGCACGGGGAAAGAGGTGCTGGCCCGCGCCATTCACGAGAAGAGCGCGCGCCGCGAGGGGGCGTTCGTGGTGGTGGAGCTGGGCGCTTCCAGCGAGCCGTTGATGGAGAGCGATCTCTTCGGGCACGACGTCTCCTCGACGCGGCCCTCGGCGCGCCCGGGCGGCTTCGAAGAGGCGGACGGGGGGACGCTCTATCTCGACGAGGTCTCCGAGCTCTCGAACGCGCTGCAGGCGAAGGTGCTGCGGGCGCTGGAGACCAACGAGATCAAGCGGCCCGGGGTGATGGGCGGCTCCGCGAAGGTGAACGTGCGGGTGATCGCCTCCACGCAGAAGGACCTGGAGGCCGAGGTGAAGGCCGGGCGCTTCCGCGAAGACCTCTACTTCAAGCTCTCGGTGTTCCGGGTGAGGGTGCCGCCGCTGCGCGAGCGGCCCGACGACGTGCCCCAGCTGGTGCGGCACTTCGAGCTCAAGAACAAGAGCCCGCAGGCGATCAGCGACGAGACGCTCGACATGCTCTCGCGCCACGACTGGCCGGGGAACGTGCGCGAGCTGCGCAACGTGCTGGAGCGGCTGCAGGCCTTCCCCGACCTGGGCGCGGGCGCGATCGCCAAGGCGCTGGGGAAGAACCTCGATCCTTCGAACAGCGACGAGACCTCGGGCGCGAAGTTGCGGGCCGAGATGACGAACCAGCTGCTCTCGTTGCCGTACCACGAGGCCAAGGAGCGGGTGGTCGAGAGCTTCGAGAAGACGTACCTGCTGGAGCACCTCAAGGCAGCCAACGGCGTGGTCACCCGCGCCGCGCAGCGCGCCGGGCTGCCGCGCCAGTCCGTGCACCGCATGCTCCGTCGTCTGGGCATCAACACCAGCGACGACTGAGAAAAAA
>VFKJ01000655.1 GCA_009885595.1 Myxococcales bacterium
ACGCCCTGTAGACGCGCCCGAACTCAGCCGCGGTCAGCGACTGATCGACGATCACGAGCGGCAGCCCGCCCGGCTGCACCTGCAGGCTGAGCATGCGGGTGTCGGTGAGCGCGCCGCTGGTGACCTTGACGTCGAAGCTGAAGGCGCCCGCGGTCGAGGGAGAGCCGACCAGATCGCCCGAAGCCGAGAGCGTGAGCCCCGGGGGCAGCGCGCCGGCGGCCAGTTCCCAGGTGTAGGTGCCGGTGCCGCCGGTGGCCTGCAGCCGCAGCCCGTAGGGGGCATAGCGGGTGGCCGTCGGCAGGGGCGCGGTGGAGATGGTGACCGCGGCGGTGGAGACCTGCACGCCCGCCCCCTGGGTGAAGCAGTTGTTGACGATGGTGATCTCGTTGCCGCCGAAGGTCGAGGTGGCGCCGTCGAAGTTCACGCACATTCCCACCCAGTAGATGCCGGGAGCCAGATCGGGGGGGATCATGATCGAGTCCGTCGCGGTGTCGACCTGCTGCGGGGTGAGCACGCCCAGGTTGCCCACGCTCAGGGACCGATCGGCGATCGACACCGAGGCGTTGTCCGAGAGGAAGTAGGTGTACTTCGCCGCCAGGGAATCGTCGTTGCCGAGGTTCTGCAACGAGCGGCTCACCTGCAGGCTGGCGCCGGGCGCCGCGGCGGTGGGCGCGGTGAAGTTCGACACCACCAGATCGGCCGTGGGCAGGCCGATGGTGACGGTCGAGGGCGCAGAGACGTTGTTGAGCTCGGACTGCTCGACGATCGTCAGATCAGGGTCGACCACCGCGAAGAGGAAATACGAACTCTGGGTGAGCGTGGCCGGCAGCGGCCGGTTGAGCACGGCCTGCGCGGTGCCCTGCGCTTCGATCGAGGCCACGGTGGCGGTGCCGATGATCTCGTCGGTCAGCCGGTCCAGGGTGGCGTCGGTCGAGAGGAAGAAGCGCACCGAGACCCCGGTGGCGTCGCGGCCACCGCGGTTGCGGATGCTGGCCGTCTGGGGGAACGCCACGCCCGCGTAACCCGTCTGCGGCGCCGACAGCGAGGTGACCTCGAGATCCGGCGGGAGGAAGAAGTCGATCGCCTGACCCGCGGGGTACGAGCTCGAGGTGCAGGTGGCCGTGCTGGCGCAGGTCAGCCCAGGCACCCCGACCCCGGTGTCCTTCTGCAGGCCCACGGAAGCCGACACCGTGCCGGGCAGCGCGGTGCTGTAGACGAACCGAATGCGGCCGCTGGTCTCGTAGAGGAACACCTCGAAGGCGATGCGGGTGGCCGTGGCGTTGGCGCCCACCGCGTTCCACTCGAAGGCCATCACCCGGTTGGGCGCGATGCCGGTCACCTGGTAGCGGTAGCCGTTGGCGGTGCTCAGCGGGGTGGTGAGCACGTCCCACCAGGGCGCGATGTAGGTGCGGGGGACCGAGCTCGAGGTGCTGGTGTGCGGCACGTTCTGGTTGGTCGAGTACGCCGCCGGGGCGCCCCCGATGGCGAGGTAGCCGTACCGCGACATCGCCACCGAGGTGAACTGGGTGTCGAAGAACGGCATGGGGAAGGGCACCGTCAGGGAAGCGGCGGCGTTCGTCACCGCGCCGTTCGCCAGCGGCTGGTAGGCCACCGGCGTGGGCCCGACCACCTGGTACTGCGCCAGCGCCGCCATCGGCACCAGCGCGATGGCCGCCGTCAGGGCGAGGCTGGCCTTCAGAGCGCGCGCGCCGAAGCGGGAAGAACGGCGGCGCGAGAGCGCGGTGGCCGCCAGCGCCAACATCGCCAGCGGAGACCACCCGGTGGAGGTGCTGCTGCAGCCCACGACCTTCGCCTCGCGCTCGACGCGCAGCGACTCGGGGGTGAGGCCGGTCATTCCAGCGGCGTCGTTGACCTCGACCACGAAGGCCCAGAGGCCCTCTGCGCCTTCGGCGGCGACGGTGCCGCTGATGAGGCCGGCCTCGTCGAGGGTGAGGCCGGGAGGCAGCGCGCCGCTGGCGAGCCGGAACTTCACGCTGCCGCTGGGCGACGCGCTCAGGGGGACGGACACGGCTGCGCCCGGGCGGAGGACCTCGGGCAAGGTGCCCACGACGCGGTAGCGCGGGGGGTGAACGCTCATGGTGAACTCGAGTGTGTCAGTGCGGCCATTGTTGTCCTCGACTCCGATGGTGAAGCTGAAAGTGCCTGCCTGGGTGGCTCGGCCGCTGACCGTAATCAGCTCTGCCTGCGGCGTAACTGAAAGACCGCCAGGCACCGAACCGGTGACCCGCCAGACCAGGGGCTTGGCGAGCGCGGAGCCGTCCTGGTTCGCCACGGCGATGTCCTGCAGGTACTCCTGGCCGATGAGCGCGTCAGGGACGGCGATGGTGCGGAAGGTGAGCGCGCCGGGCGCGATCAGCCGCAGCGAGAGCTGGCGGCTGGCCCGCACGCCGACGGCGTCACGCACCTCGACGGTGATGGGCAGGGCGCCGTTGCTGGCGTTGCGCGGGGCTCCAGAGAGCAGGCCGTCGACGCTCAGGGTCAGACCGGTGGGGAGGCTGCCCCCGGCCACGCGCCAGGCGTACGGCCGCACCCCGCCGGCGGCGCCCAGGGCGTACTGGTACTGCGACGCGCTGCTGTTGACCATCGCCGGCAGGCTCTGGGTGGTGACCTCGACCCCCGAGGTGATGGGCAGCACGCGCAGCGCCAGGCGCACCGCTGCCTGACGCCCGGCGTTCTCGAGCACCACCGTGAGGCCGACCACCTCTGCGCCAGCGGCGCCCGTGGGCGTGCCGGTGAGCAGGCCATCGCTCGCGCTGAGGGTGAGCCAGGTGGGCGCGGTGCCCAGGGTGGAGTCGATGCGCCAGCTCGAAGCGCCCTGCTCGCCCACCGCGGCCAGGCGGAAGCTGTAGGGGCGGCCGATGACGGCGTCCGGCAGCGCGGTGTTCACCACGCGCAGCGAAGAGGGCGCCACCACCATGGTGCGCGAGGCGAGGGCGTTGTTGGTGACGTCGAGCTCTCCGCTGACCGTGAAGCCGGGGTCGACGATGCAGCCCACGTGATAGGTGCCGGCCGGCATGGTGCCCGGCAGGCGCACCAGCTCGGTCGAGGTGTCGCCCACGCCGCGGGCGAGCGTCACGCTGCCCTCGTCACGGACGGTGCCGCCGCTGTCGACGATGCGCAGGAGCACGTCGTCTGAGGTGATGATGTCGTTGGCCGACGCATAGAAGCGGTAGCTGACCTGCGGCGCGTCGACGTTGCCGATGTTGCGAAGGCTGCGCACCACGGGGATCACCTCACCCACGCCCGCGGACGCCGGCGCGGTCACGCTGGTGACCGCCAGATCGGCGCCCGGAGAGGTGACGCGAATCGGCCCGAGCATCAGGCTGTTGTTGGCCTTGTTGCTCTCGAACACCGCGCCGGTCGAGTCGACGATGCCGAAGACGAAGTACGCGCCGGTGCCGAAGGCGACGTTCGCCGGGTTGGCCAGCGGCAGGCTGCAGTTGAGGGTGACCTCGGTGGAGGTGGCGCTGGGCACCACCTGGGCCACGATCTGATCGCACACGTAGGTGTCGGACAAGAGCGAGAGCGAGGAGTCGCTGGAGAGCACCAGCGCCACCCGGAAGTTGTTCGCGTTCGCGCCGCCGGTGTTGCGGAAGCGCGCCTTGAGCTGCACCGCCTCGCCGAAGCGGGCGTTGACGGTCTCGAGGCCGGTGACGGTGTCGAGGAAGTTCACCTTCTCGGCCAGCAGGTCAGCCCGGCGCACGTCGACCGTCGCCGCAGAGGCGGTCACGTTGTTGGTCTCGTTCGCCTCGGCCACCGCGTTGGCGGGGTCGACCTGCAGCAGGTAGTAGAACGGTCCGTTGGGCACGTTGGCCGGCATCACCACCTGCAGCGCGGTCTCGGTGATCGTCTGGCCGCCGCTGACCGGATAGCTGCCGGTGGACAGCACGAAGTCGCCCGGGTCGAGCAGCTGGTCGGTGCTCAGCAGCAGGCGGTAGCTGACGCTGCCCGCCGCGGTGGTGCCGCGGTTGAAGAAGCTCAAGGCGAAGGGCTCGGTGTTGCCGCCGCCGCTCGAGAGCGGGCCCGAGATCGCGGTGGCCACCAGATCGATGCCCTGCACGAACGCCGTGAGGGTCGAGCCCACGTTGTTGGTCTCCGAGGCTTCCATCACCGCCTCGGTCGCGTCGGCCTTCACCAGCACGTAGTACTCGCCGGTGGGCGGCGCGGTGAGGGTGGCCGCGGTGCCGGTGACCGCCACGATCGCCTGGCCGCCGTCGGCGGTGACGCCGCCATCGACCGCGGCGAGGCTCTCCGGCCCCCCTTCGGCGACCTGCACGTCCGCGCCGCCATCGGTGGCGCTCAGATCGAGTTGCTGGTCGCGCGAGAGGTAGGCGCGCCAGAAGAAGGTGGGCGCCTCGGTGCGGCCGAAGTTCCGCAAGGTGGAGTTGACGGTGAAGCTGAGGTTGCCGTCGCCGGCGGTCACGAAGTTCGAGATGGTGACCTCGCTGACCGCGAGATCGGCCTCGTTGGGCTCGCCGATGGTGAAGACCCGGTTGGGCACGAAGTCGGCCACCGCGCAGGCAGCGGCGCAGGACAGGATGTTGGTGCCCAGGGTGCCGGCCTGGTTCTCGAAGCCGGTGACGAAGTGGAAGTCGGCGGGGTCGGTGCTCACCATGTTGCCGTGGTGAATGACGATGCTGCCGCCGGCGGTCAGCTTGATGGAGAACGTCACCTCGGGCCCGCTGCTGTAATACGGAATGATCCGGAACCACTCGATGGTGACCTCCGAGGGGCCGCTGACGTAGCGAATCTGCGAAGCCGCGCCGATCTCGAAGTCGTCCCAGACGCCGGCGATCACCGCGTTGGGGGTGCCGGCGCTGGGGAAGGACTGGTTCGAGTAGCAGCTCGAGCCGCTGGTGCACCCGGTGCCGAAGGTGACGAACCCGTTGATGCTCGGGAACACCTGCGTGTAGTTCGTTCCGAAGTAGCTGAAGGAGAACGGCAGGGGGACGGCGAGCGCGCCTTCGTCTTGTCCGACCGTATACGGCAGCACCGTGGCGCCCGTCAGCGGCTGGTAGGGCTGGGTGCTAACGATGATCGGCGGCAACTGCGCCCACGCGGAAGTCGAAGCGAGCGCCGCGACGAGGCCAACAAGGAAGAGCTTCTTCACGGCGTTCTCCATCGAGACGGACACGACCCGCGGCCCCGCCTCAGCGGCTGAGCGGGAAATTCGAGAGCCACGCCTCAGGGAATGCAGGCGGCCTGGTAGGTGATGGTCAGCGTCTTGCCCGGCTCAGGCACGTAGAGCGGCTGGAAGTTCACCGAGTTGTTGGTCGCGTCGTATTCCCAGATGAGCGACATCAGGTTCGGGTCGGGGTCCACGGGGGGGATCGGCATGCCGTCGATCGCCACCTGGATGCCCGTGGCCGCCGAGAGATCGGGCCGCGAGGTGAGGAAGAAGTTGGTGCGGTAGCCGAACGCGTTCTTGCCGATGCGCTCGAGCGCCACCGCCCAGTTCGGGGTGCAGATCTCTTCCTTCACGCCGTTGGTCTGCGCGACCATGAAGTCGTGCCGGCCGTCGTTGGCGTCGTCGTAGGAGCAGCCCGAAGGAGAGGTGGGGAGGAACGGCCCGACCACGTTGTAGGTGAACTGGCCCGAGCGCTGCGCGCCTTTGATGTTGATGAGCTGGTTCAAATAGAAGGCCGGCGCCTGGGGGGCCTGGTCGCGCGCGTCGGTGACGCACACCACCGCGAGCACCGCTTCCTGGCGGAGGAAGCCGGCGTTCTTCGAAGGATCGGTGATGTTGGGCGCCGTCAGCGCCCGGGTCGCCGGATCCATGCACGACTCGGAGTAGCCGCTGGTGCCCACGTTCACCAGGTCTGCGAACTCGGTCTGCAGGTTGGGCGTGGTGGGCCGGAGGATCTTGTTGCCCGCCGAGGTGGCGTGGAGCGTGCCCGCCAGCGCCGCGGTGCTGCCGCTGAGCTCGGTGTTGGTGACGCCGATCTGGAAGTCGACCTGGTTGCTGGTCGCGTACTGGAGGAACGAGGCCATGTTCTGCGCGAGCGCGGTCTGCTTGTCGCCCATCGAGCAGGAGTCGTCGATCACGAGGAGGATGTCGGCCTTGGGCTTGGTGTCCTGGCGGAAGGTGTCGGTGTTGAGACCCAGGGTGTCGCCGCGGCCCTGCAGCGCCACCACGTAGTCGAGCGGCTGGCCGCCCTGGGTGACGCTGATCACGAACGCGCCGGTGTCAGGGCCGTAGTTGATGGGGCGGTACTTGAGCGAGAAGGTGACCGGGGTGGCGGTGCCGGGGGTGACGCGGGTGCCGCCGGCGATGCCGGTGACCACGTGGAACTCCGGGCAGGGCGCGGTGCCTGCGCAGTTGGGGCCGCCGGGGCCTTCACCGGCCGCCGAGCCCATCGCGGACGAGTTGATCACCACGTCCGTCGAGCACGAGTTGTAGATCTGGAAGTTGCGGTTGGGGGAGTTGCAGTCCTTCTTCACCACGCCGAAGTCGAGGGTGCTGGGGGAGATGGTGAGGCAGCTGTTGGCGATCGTCGCGGTGAGCGCGACCTCGCGCGAGGGCGAGACCGGGTCTGCGAGGTTGAAGGCCACCTTGCCCACCACCTGCGCGGGCACCGGCGGAAGCTGGCCCTGCGGCCACGCGCGCAGCATCACCTGACGGGTCTCGCCGGGCATCAGGTCGAGCTCGTTGATGGGACCGCCGGGCAGCGAGAACACCGCGGGCATGCCGGTGGGGGTGCCGGTCTCCGGGAGCAGCTGGAGATTGGAGAGCAGGCAGATGTCGTTGGGGCCGGTGAGCCGGTTGCGAATGGTGAAGCCGAGATCCTTGATGGCCGGCGGCGAGACGATGCCGAAGGCGAGCGCGATGGGGGTGATCTCCACGTCGCAGGGAGGCAGCTGCACCGAGTTGGCGGTGACGGTGATGGTGGTGACCGGCTCGTCAGGATCGTTCGAGAAGACCTTCACCTCGAACGAGCGCATGCCCAGGCCATTGGGAGTGATCCGGATGGGGATGTTGAGGATGCTGGTCGCCCCGCCCGCCTCCAGCCCCTGCACGGGATCGTAGCGACCGGCGCCCGCCGCAGGCAGATCGTCGGTGCAGGTCATGCTGGTGGTGTCGAAGTAGCCCACGCAGATCTCGCTGGCCGAGGAGCCCGCGGCCGGCGTCACTTCCCAGTACGGCTTGATGAAGCCGCCGGCGCCGTCAGGCTGGCCGAGCTTCAGGTTCGCCCGCGGGTCGGCAGGGGTGGGCCGGGTGCCGACGTTCTGCACGATCAGGTTGCGGTTCGCGAAGGAGGCCGGGTTCGCGGTGGGGAAGTAGGCGATGCGGCCGAACGCGAGGGTGCCCGCGGGGCGAACGTCGATGTCAGGGCCGCCGCCGACGCCGCGCAGGTTCACGCTGATCATCGGCTGGCTGGTGAGCTCGGTGGTGGCGGTGAGCTGACCTGCGCGAGGCCCGAGGACGAGCGGCTTGAAGGTGAGCTTCGCCACGGCGGTGCCGGGGGCGATGCCGACGGGCGCGCTGACGTCACGCACCCCGGGAGGCACGGTCAGCACGGTGAGATCGGTCGAGTCGGTCTCGACGACCTTGAACACGTTGCTGGGGTTGCTGCCTTCGCGGGTGCTGAGCACCGTGAGGCGCACCGGGCGCAGCGAGAGGTTGCTGAAGGTGACCTGGCCGTTGACCGTGGTGCCCGGAGGCGCGTAGCCGAAGTCGAGGGTGGCGGGCGTCCAGGAGAGGACGGCGGCGACGCCCGTGCCGATCAGGCGCACCGGCTTCTCGGGGCAGCCGTCAGCGCGGCGCATGCGCACGGTGGCGATGTACTCGCGCGCCTCGGTCGGCTTGAAGGTGAAGGTGGCGGTCTTCGAGCGCATCGCCGCCAGCAGGAACTCGCCCTTGGGCGAATCAGGCGAGATGACGAAGATGCCGTCGCCCTGCTGCGACTCGACGGCGCCCAGGTAGGCGCGGGTCTCGATGGGGCGCTGGTTCACGTACTCGAAGGGGATGCTGAAGCTGTCGCCGCGCGCCACGGCGCCGAAGTCGATGCTCGCGGGAAGATCGCACTCGCCGGAGACCGCGATGCCCTTGAGGGTGATGGTGGCGTTCTCCTTGCCGATCTCGGTGTCGCCCGAGGTCATGATCAGCACGGTCTCGTGCGGCACCTGGGGCGCGCCCTCGATCACCGGCGGGGTGTAGTGGATGTCGAACTCGACCGACTCGCCCGAGCCGACCACGACTTCTTCGGTGAAGCCGATGCTGAACACCGGGTCGAGCTCGTCGACGAAGGTGCCGACCTTCGCGTTGTTGCCGCTCTCCTTCGCGAACTTCTGGATCACCAGGGTGCCGCGGCCGACGTTCTGGACCGTGAGCTTCAGCGGCACGTCCTTGCCCATCGACACGGTGCCGAAGTCGTAGGTGCCGTCGTCGCCCGACAGCTGCGTGCTGGTCTTGGGGTCGGTGTAGATGATGCGCACTTCGCCGCGACCCCGGGGAGCGACCACCTCACCGCATTTGCAGGCCTGAGT
>VFKJ01000440.1 GCA_009885595.1 Myxococcales bacterium
AGAACCCGTGCAGCGCGTGCTTGCTCGCCGCGTAGCCGGTACGCCCGAAGAGCGGCGCGAAGCCGGCCACGCTGCTGATCACCACCAGCTGGCCCTTCCGCTGCTGCACGTGCGGCAGCGCGGCGCGCGTGCAGTGCACCGAGCCGAAGAAGTTCACCTCCATCACGCGGCGCAGCACCTCGTCGCTCGTCTCGACGAAGGTGCTCCGATGGCTGATGCCGGCGTTGTTCACCAGGATGTCGATGCCACCTTCCGCCGCGACCACCTCGGCCATCGCGCGGGCGCAGGCCCTCGGGTCCGTCACGTCGCAGGTCACCGTGAGGGGACGGGGCTGCAGCGAGAGCGCCGCCTCCGCCAACGCCGCCGCGGAGAGATCGAGCAGCGCCACCTTCGCGCCCTCGGCGAGGAACGCGGCCGCCAGCGCGCGCCCGATGCCGCCGGCGCCGCCGGTGATGACCACCACCTGGCCCTCGAGCCGCTCAGCCACGGCTCTTCCGGTACAGCTCGAACACCTCGCGCGTCGACTTGCGCGGCACGAAGCCGAAGTCGGTCTTGAGCTTCTGGTTCCCCAGCACCGGGCGGTAGCGCAGGAAGAGCACCTGCTCCTCGCTGTTCTCGCTCAGGCCGCGCTTGTGCAGCTGCGAGAGCCCGAAGCGGAGCACCTGCTCGGGCACGCCGACGTAGCGACGGTGCATGCCCGCGGCCACCTCGCGCAGGGTCATCACGCCATCACCGGTGAGGTTGTAGATGCCGGTGCGATCGCTCAGCGCGCCCAGCGCGAGGCACTGCACCACGTCCTGGTCCCACACGAAGCAGAACGGCGTGTCCACCCCGCGAAGGCCCAGCACCACCTTCCGCTCGAACAGGTCGGTGATGGTGTTGTGCACGTCGGGCCCGAGCACGGTGGAGACGCGGAAGATCAGCTGCTGCAGTTCCGGGTGCGCGACTCTCCAGGTCGCGAGCAGTTCCTCCACCAGGCGCTTGTGCCAGGAGTAGGCGAACTCCCGGTTGCCCCGCAGCGGGTGCTCCTCGAGCAGCAAGGGAGCGTTCGCCGCCGAGTAGCCGTAGGCCGCGCCGCTGCTGGTGTAGACGAACTTCTTCACGCCCGCCTCGAGGCAGGCGCGCAGCACGTTCTCGGTCCCCTTCACGTCCACGTCGTGGAGGAACTCGCGCGTGGCGCCCTTCGGCGGATTCAAGATGGCCGCGAGGTGCACCACCACGTCCACGTGCTCTTCCCTCAGGATCGCGCCGAGCGTCGCGTCGCGAATGTCGAGGGTGCGGCTCGTCACGCCCAGCACCGCCGGGGGAGCGACGCGATCGGTGGCGATGAGGCGGGTGCCCTCGGGCGCCTGCTCCACCAGCGCGCGGGTGAGCAGCCGCCCGACGTAGCCCGCCGCGCCGGTGATCAGGATGGTGGTCATGCCGTCACCCCTTCGGCTCTGCGTGCATGTCCTTGAACGACTTCAGGTTGGGAGCCCACATGTGCGCGACGGGGTCGACGTCCACGTGGATGACCGCGGGCTTGCCGGTCGCGACGGCGCGCTGCAGCGCCCCCTTGAGCCCGGCGGGGTCCGAGACGCGCTCGCCGTACGCGCCCATCGAGCGGGCCAGCACGTCGAACTCGATCTCCCCCAGATCGGCGTTGATGGTCTCGCTGGGCGGGAGCGACTTCATCACCACCGTCTTGATCGGGTTGAGCGCGAACTGCTGGTTCATCTTCACCATGCCCCACTGCTTGTCGCAGAGGATGACCCAGATGACCGGCAGCTCGTTGCGCACGGCCGTCTCGATCTCCTGCGGGTGGAAGCCGAAAGCGCCGTCTCCGATGATGGAATAGACGGGCCGGTGGGGGAACGCGACCTTCGCCCCCAGCACCTGCGAGCAGCCCGCCCCGAGCATTCCCATCTTCGGCGTGGAGAGCATGCTGTTGGGCACGCGCGACTCGGTGAAGAAGTTCGCCCAGATGGCGGTGTTGCCGCCGTCGATGACCAGGATCGCGTCGTCCCCGAAGACTTCCTGGCAGGTGCCCGCCACGCGCGCGCTGTGCATCGGCATGTTGTCCTTGGTGAGCAGCTTGTCGAGCTCCTTGCGGCGTTTGGCCTGGAGCTCCTTGAGCGACGCCACCCAGTCCGCGGTCTGATCTGGCTTCGCCTTCGCGCGCAGCGCGTCAGCCAGCATCCGCAGGAACTCGCCCACGTCGGCCTGCACCGCCACGTCCACCGGGCGCACGTTGCCGAGGATGTCGTGATCGATGTCGACCTGGATCAGCTTCTGATCAGCAGGGCTCGCCCAGTACGGCGGCTTGCCCCACCAGTCCGTCTCACCCAGCCGTGAGCCGAGCACCAGCACCACGTCGGCTTCGTTGCGCGCCTTGCCCAGCGCGTCGAGGTACGGCATCGGGAGCGCGAGGCGGTGCCGCTCGTCCACCGCGGCGCGCGCGGCCCAGCTCGTGCTCATCGGCGCCCCGAGCAGCTCGGCGACCGTCACCAGCTCGCGGAAGGCCTGCGCGTGGATCACGCCGGAGCCCGCGTGCAGCAGGGGCCGCTTCGCGCTCAGCAGCAGCTCCGCGGCGGCGTTCACCTCGGCCTGGCGCGGCACGAAGCTGCCGCTCACCCGGTACTTCGCCGGAGGACGGAACCAGCCGGCGTTCTCTTCCACCTCGGAGTTCATCAGGTCCTCGGGGATGTCGAGGTGCACCACGCCCGGCCGGTCGTTGAAGCAGGCGCGCAGCGCCCGGCGCGTGAGCTCGGCCACCCGGTCCATCGAGGGCACGTGAAGGCTCAGCTTCGCCATCGCGGCGATCGCCGCGCTCTGCGGGAAGCACTGGTAGGTGCCGCCGCGATCCGGCTCGACGATGGAGTGGCGCCGCGAGCTGGTGATCAGCAGCACCCGGTTCCCTTCCGCGTTCTCCACCGCCACGCCGGGCAGCGCGTTCGCCACGCCCGGGCCGTTGCTGGCCATGCACACGCCCAGCTTGCCGGTCAGCCGCGCGTACGCGCCCGCCATGTGCAGCGCGCTCGTCTCGTGCCGCGGCGAGATGAGCTTGATGCCGTTGCCTTTGAAGGTGCTGTACATGCCGAAGTAGGTCCCATCGATGATGCCGAAGACCCTCGTCACCCCCTCTGCGGCGAGCAGACGGCTGACGATTTCTCCACCCTTCACGGTCGCGCTGCGGAAGCTCGGAACGATGTTCATGAGACCCCACCTACACCCATCCTGACCGATCGGTCAAACCGACTGGTCAAGTTTCTTCGAATGTGTAAGAGGTTCGGCATGATGGAGCCGTCCCCGAGAGGTGAAACCGCCAGCCTGATCCTGCAGGCGGCCGACGAAATGTTCGGGGAGCTGGGCCTCGACGGGGTCAGCGTGCGCGACGTCGCCGTGCGCGCGGGCGTCAACAAGGCGCTCGTCTTCTATTACTTCGCGAGCAAGGAGAAGCTCTTCGAGGCGGTGCTCGAGCGCTACTACGAGGTTCACCGCGCCGCGCTCGAGGCCTCGTTCCAGTCAGACGCGCCGCTCGCGCAGCGGCTGCACGCGCTCGTCGACGCGTACCTCGACTTCATCGAGCAGCACCGCCGCTACCCACGCCTGGTGCAGGCGCTGGTGGTGGGCAACCCCGCGTTCCACCCCTTCATCCAGCGCAACCTCGAGCCGATGTTCCGCTTCACCGAGGCCGTGCTGGTGGGCATCTCCCCGGAGCACGGCCACCTCGCGGCGCGGCACTTCTTCCTCGATATCTCGGCGGCGGTGATCAACACCTTCACCTATGCGCCCGTGCTCGCGCCGATGTGGGGCGGAGACCCGCTCGCGCCCGCCGCCCTCGCCGAGCGCAGGCAGCACCTGCACTGGCTCGCAGACGCGCTCCTCACCGGGCTCACCTCCGCCACTCCTTCTCCCTCTCCCCGCGGGGGAGAGGGTCGGGGAGAGGGCTGACCGTTCTCATGCTCACCGCAACGCTTCACCTCCGCTGGAGACGACGACATGTTTGATCTGCTCATCAAGGGTGGCCTGGTCGTGGACGGCACGGGCGCGGAGCCCGTCATCGCTGACGTCGCCGTGCGAGGGGGCCGCATCGTGGGGGTCGGCACCATCACCGGCCCCGCGAAGGAGACGGTGGACGCCACCGGCCTGTGGGTGACGCCCGGCTTCGTCGACATCCACACGCACTACGACGGCCAGGTCACCTGGGACGAGCGCTTCACCCCCAGCGTGTTCCACGGCGTCACCACGCTGATGATGGGCAACTGCGGCGTGGGCTTCGCGCCGCTGCGCAAGGGGCGCGAGGACGACCTGGTGAAGCTGATGGAAGGGGTGGAAGACATTCCCGGCGTGGCGCTGCACGAGGGCATCAAGTGGGGCTGGGAGAGCTTCCCGCAGTACATGGACTCGCTCGAGAAGACGCCGCGCAGCCTCGACTACCTGGTGCAGGTGCCGCACGACCCGGTGCGCATGTACGTGATGGGCGAGCGCGCGGTGGCCCGCTCGGTGGCGACGCCGGAAGACGTGGCCGCCATGCGCGCGCTGGTGCGCGAGGCGCTGCAGGCCGGCGCGGCCGGCTTCAGCACGGGCCGCAGCGACAACCACCGCACCTCCGAGGGCAAGGACACGCCGGCGGCCGAGGCCAGCGCCGCGGAGCTGACGGGCATCGCCTCAGCCTTCGAGGGCCTGCGCCACGGCGTGGTGCAGGTGGTCAGTGACTTCGATCTCCTCGAGGGGCCGCAGGGCTTCGACGCAGAGTTCGACCTGGTCGAGCGGCTCGCCCGCGCCAGCGGCCGGCCCCTGAGCGTGAGCTGGCTGCAGCGCGACCCGGGCGGCGAGCAGTACCTCGCCGTTCAGAAGCGCGTGGAGAGCGCCGTCGCCGCGGGCCTGCCCCTGTATCTGCAGACCGGCGCGCGCGGCATCGGGGTGATCACCGGCCTCGACGCGAGCTTCCACCCGTTCATGGGCTTCCCTTCGTACAAGGAGGTCGCGGGCCTGCCGGTGGCCGAGCGCGCGGCGGCGCTGCGGGAGCCCGCGCGGCGCGCGAAGGTGCTGAGCGAGCGGTCGGAGCAGCTGGCCGGAGATGGCACCGCGGTGCCCCCGCTGGTCGACATCCTGCTGGCGAAGATCGACCTGATCAGCGGGCGCATGTTCCCGCTGGAGGACACGCTCAACTACGAGCCCTCGGTGATGGAGAGCTTCCTGGTGCGGGCGAAGCAGGCCGGCGTGCGCCCGCTGCAGGCGATCTACGACTACCTCACCGGCGGCGACGGCAGCCGGCTGATCTACTTCCCCATCTTCAACTACAACCAGGGGAACCTGGACGTGGTGCGGCAGATGCTCGGCCACCCGCGCGCGCTGGCCAGCCTGAGCGACTCGGGCGCGCACGTGGGCACCGTGTGCGACGCCAGCTTCACCACCTTCATGCTGACCCACTGGGTCAGAGATCGCCCGAAGGACAAGCTGCCGCTGGCCACGGTCATCGAGATGCTCACCGGCCGCAACGCGAAGTACGTGGGCCTGCAGGACCGCGGCGTGATCGCGGTGGGCAAGCGCGCCGACTTGAACGTCATCGACCCGAAGCGGCTCGACATGGGCGTCCCGAAGCTGACGAGGGATCTGCCCGCCGGCGGCAAGCGCTTCGTGCAGCGGGCCTCTGGCTACGTGGGCACCTGGGTCGCTGGCGAAGCGGTGCAGCGCGAGGGCGAGCTGACCGACGCGCTCCCCGGGCGGCTGGTGCGCCTGGGCCGCGACTGAAGCACCGCCATCGCGCGACTGCGCCTGCGGTTCGGGTTGACCCGGTGACTGGAGCGTCGGCAGCAGGGCAGGCAGCCGTGGCTGAGCTACGTTTCGGAACGTGAAACGGCTCGCGTTGCTCCTGGTGATCACTTCCTGCGTCCCCGAGGTGCCCCCGCCGGTGCTCACCGGCCCGGTGGTTGGCTACACGATGCGCACCTGGCGCGATCCCGTCGCCAGCGGGCCGATGAGGGCGATCGTCTTCTTCCCCCCGTTCCGCCCCCTGGTGCAGGCGCCGGCGCGGTTGGGTCCCTACTGGGTCGAAGCGAACGGCGGCGGCGCGCTCGCTCCCGGCCTGCACCCGCTGGTCTTCATTTCCCACGGGCGCGCGGGGAGCCGCTTCGCCCACCACGACCTCGCCGTCGCCCTGGCCCGGGCGGGCTACATCGTGTGCGCCCTCGAGCACCCGGGAGACAACTACGCGGATCAGACCAGGGTCGGCACCGAAGACGTCCTCATCGGCCGAGCGCGGCACGTGTCCGCGGCGATCGACGCCTTGCTGGCCGAGCCCTTCTTCGCAGGTCACCTCGACACCACCCGCATCGGGGTCGCCGGCTTCTCGGAGGGTGGCTACACCAGCCTGCTCCTGCTGGGCGCCAGGCCCGACTTCACCCGCTGGAAGGGCTACTGCGCGCGTCACCCCGACGACCCGGAGTTCTGCAAGAAGCCCCCCCCCGCGCTGACCTTTCCGAAGGACCAGCCCATCCGCGATGGCCGGGTGCGGGCGGCCTTCGTGATGGCGCCCGTGGGGATCTTCTTCGACGCGGCGCAGTCCTTCGCTTCGGTGCGGGCTCCGGTGGCGCTCACCGTCGCCGAGAAAGACTCCGTGCTGCGCCCCGAGGAGAACGCCGCCCTGGTGAAGAACGGGCTGTCGTCGCTGGTCGAGTACACCGAGATCCCCGCCGCGGATCACTACGTCTTCCTGGCGCCGTGCGCGGGCTCGCCGACCATCTGCGCGGATCCGCTCGGGGTCAATCGGCCCTCGGTGCACGAGGCCCTGAACACCGCGGCGGTGAAGTTCTTCGACAGGGAACTGAAGCGCTGAAGTCGGATCAGTCGAGCGGCGGGGCCAGCGTCGGCCTCAACCGGTCGGCGTCGAAGATGCTCCGCAAGCCTTCCTGCGTCGCCGGGTCCTCGTGGCAGGTGGTCAGGCGCGAGCGCAGCAACTCAAAGACGGGTTCGCTCAACCCGGAAGGGGCGTTGACTCGAGCTCTGCGCGGAAGTGAGCGGATGAGGCGGCGAGCTGCTCCACGTACCCCCGCACCTTCGCCTGGGCTTCCTGGCTGAACTCGCGCAGCGGCTTGATGTGCGCCTCGGG
>VFKJ01000076.1 GCA_009885595.1 Myxococcales bacterium
CGAGCCCGGGGTGACCTACGAGCAGTTCCACGCGCACCTGGCGGCGGCCGGCCATCGCCTGTGGGCCGACACCACCGACGGCCCGCCCGGCGGCAGCGTGCTGGGCAACGCCCTGGATCGGGGAATCGGCGAGACCCCCTATGGGGATCACTTCGCCAACCTGTGCGGCCTGGAGGTGGTGCTGCCCACCGGCGAGGTGGTGCACACGGGCGGCTCGTCGCCCCAGGCCCCGCTGAAGACCTGGCACACGCACAAGTGGGGGATCGGCCCGTATCTGGAGGGCGCGTTCACCCAGTCGAACTTCGGCATCGTCACCCGGGCGGGCCTCTGGCTGATGCCCCGGCCCCAGTCGCGGGTCTCCTACATCTTCGAGTTGGACGCAGACGAGCACCTCGCCGCGGCCATCGACACCTTTCGGCGCCTGGCGCTGCAGGGGGTGGTGAGCTCCAAGCTCCATCTGATCAGCGACTTCGTCTCCCTGACCATTCTGAGCCAGCGCATCGACGAAGCGGTCGAGCCGGGCGCGCTCTCCAACCAGACCATGGCGGGGCTGCGAAAGCGGTATGGCTTTGCCCGCTGGTCGGGGGGCGCGGGGCTCTACGGAAGCCCGGAGCAGGTCGCTTTGCAGCAGCGGCTGCTCAAGCGCGAGCTGGGCCGCTACGGGCGCATCCTCTTCTTCTCCGACCGGTCGGTGTCATGGCTGGAGCGCCTGCTGGGCTGGGCCCGGAAAGCGCCGCTGCTTCGGCGGGTGGTCGAGACGGTGTCCCGTCGCTCGCTGACGATGATCGCCGCCATCCCCTACCTGCATCGGATTCTGCAGGGCGAGCCCACCACCTACTTCATGAATCACTGCTACTTCCGGATGCCGGAGCCCCGCCCCAACGAGAACGCCCAGCCCGCCGCGGACGGCGTGGGGTTGACCTGGTTCGCGCCGATTCTTCCCTTCGTGGGCCGCGAGGTGCACCCCTTCCTGGACGAAGCGCGGCGGCGCTTCGAGGCGAAGGGGTTCGACTTCTACCAGGCGATGTTGATGCTGAACCCCAGGTCGGTGGTCTGCTTGATGGGCATTCTCTTCGACAAACAAGACCCCGAGGAAGTGAAGAAGGCGGCAGCGCTCTACGAGGAGCTGCTGACCTGGCTGGGCGAGCTGGGTTACCAACAATACCGCGCCGGGTTGGCCGGTTGGCCCCGCGTCTTCGAGCGGGCTCCCGAGTGGGCCCAGATGCTCGAACGAATGCACGCGGCGCTGGACCCCAGGAACGTGCTCTCGCCCGGCAAGTACGGCATCGGCCGACCCTGAGCGTCCCGGGAATAGTTTTCACACCTGAAGGCCCTGGTGGGTCCTGAAGCCACACGCGGCGACGGTGCCGCGCTTCCCCACAACCTTCCCGCCGCCACGCGCGGCCTTTCAACTGGAGCTTCCAGATGGGTGTCTTGTTGCTGATCGTCGGTCTCGCGGTGCTGGGCTTTGGCCTGTGGAACCACCTCAAGGGCAAGCGCATCCTCGCGGCGCCCTTCAAGCGCACCGGGGAGATCGCCAAGAACCCGAGCTCCCCCGATCCCAAGGGCGCGATGTCCACCGAGGGCAAGGTCGTTCCCCCTCAGACCGAGCTGCTCTCGCCCTGCACCAAGCAGCCCTGCCTCGCCTACGAGGTGAAGATCGAGCGCCTCTACGAGAAGACCGAGACCACCCAGGACGGCACCAAGACGGTCAAGGGCAGCGAGACGCTCACCACCCTCAAGGGCGGCGCGGTGTTCGGCCTCGATGACGGCTCCGGCGTGGTGATGGTCGACGTCAGCAAGGGCGCCGACTTCGACAACCTGAAGGACGGGTTCAAGAAGGAGCTCAACGGGCACTCGGGTTCCTCGCACATCAACTTCGGCGAGCTGACCTACGACGTGCCGGTGATCGGCAGCAGCAGCGGCTGGACCACCGGCTTCAAGGCCACCGAGAAGTTCGTGCCCGTGGAAGGCAGCCTGTTCGTGCTCGGCAAGCTCGAGGGTGCGTCGCTGGTGAAGCCGGGTTGGCGCTCGATGATGACCTCGGCGAAGGGCCGTGAGGGCCTGCTGGGCTCCATCCAGAAGAAGAAGAAGTTCAGCTTCATCGGGGGCGGCCTCGCGGCGGTGCTCTCGATCCCGGCGATGATCTTCGCGCCCGCGGCCGACCCGAACGAAGTCTCCGCCTACTGCGAGTCGAGCCTCACCGACGCCCGCGCGCAGTGCTCGGACACCGTCTCGAGCGTGGACGGCGAGACGTACACCTGGACCGTGACCAAGCCCGGCCAGTACGAGCTCGAGGCCATCGCGCCGGCGAAGAAGATCAGCTTCCTGCCCCAGCTCATCTTGAAGGACGCGGCCGGCGAGGAGCTCGCCAACGAGCTGGGCGGCGTGGGCAGCAAGGCGGTCGCCACCGTCGACGTGAAGGCCGGCACCTACGAGCTCACCGTGCTCCCCGGCGACGGCTACATGGTCAAGGGCGGCTTCTCGTTCGAGCTGGCGATCAAGTCGCTCAACCCCGAGCCCAGCGCTCCCGTCGCCGAAGGTGCGGCGCCTGCTCCGGTGGCCCGCGCGGAGAAGAAGGCGGTGGTGGCGAAGAAGGCGGCTCCGGCTCCTGCGCCCAGGCCGATGCTCGCCAAGCCCGCGCCGAAGACGTCGACGGTCGCCGCGGCTCCGGTGGCGAAGGCGGCCCCCGTGGCGGCGCCGAAGAAGACCGCGCCGGCGCCGGCTCCGGTGGCGACGAAGAGCAGCAACAAGAACATGGATGACTGAGCCTTCAGCTCGCTCAAGCAGTCCCTGGCCCGGTGCTCCTCGATGAGCACCGGGCTTCTTCTTGTTCACCCCTCTCCCCGACCCTCTCCCCCGCGGGGGAGAGGGAGCACAGGGTGTGCTATCGGCAAGAGTCATGAGCGTCTCCGCCCTGTTCAACCCCGCCCGCTGGCGCGCCGTCGAAGGCTTCAAGTTCAAGGACCTCACCTTTCACCGCGCCGTCGATCAAGGCACCGTGCGCATCGCCTTCGACCGGCCCGAGGTGCGCAACGCCTTCCGCCCGCGCACCGTCGACGAGCTCTTCAAGGCCTTCGACGCCGTGCGCTTCATGACCGACGTGGGCGTGGTGCTGCTCACCGGCAACGGCCCCTCCCCCAAAGACGGCGGCTGGGCCTTCTGCTCCGGCGGCGATCAACGCATTCGCGGCAAGGACGGCTACCAATACACCCCCGAGGACAAGGATCTCGATCCCGCGGGGCTGGGGCGGCTGCACATTCTCGAGGTGCAGCGGCAGATTCGCTTTCTCCCCAAGGCGGTGATCGCGGTGGTGCCGGGCTGGGCGGTGGGCGGCGGCCATTCCCTGCACGTGGTCTGCGACCTGACCATCGCCAGCAAGGAGCACGCGGTCTTCAAGCAGACCGACGCCGACGTCGCGAGCTTCGACTCCGGCTACGGCTCGGCGCTGCTGGCGCGCCAGGTGGGCCAGAAGCGCGCCCGGGAGATCTTCTTCGTCGGCCGCAATCACAGCGCCGAGCAGGCGATGGCGATGGGCATGGTCAACGCGGTGGTGCCGCACGCGCAGCTGGAAGACTTCGCGCTCGACTGGGCCGCCGAGATCAACTCGAAGAGCCCCACCGCCATCAAGATGCTCAAGTACGGCATGAACCTCCCCGACGACGGGCTGGTGGGGCAGCAGCTGTTCGCGGGCGAGGCGACGCGGCTCGCCTACGGCACCGACGAAGCCAAAGAAGGCCGCGATGCCTTCGTGCAGAAGCGCCGTCGCGACTTCTCCAAGGTGCCCTGGAGCTACTGACTTCTGAAGGCGGAAAAGCCCGATCAACCGCGCTTGCGCGCCCTCAAGTCTGCGCTTTCAGACCCTGAATCTTTTTCGAAAGGGGTTTTCACTCTGAGCTGACCCGGTGGGTATTGTCCGCGCCGGGGGGGGAAGCCTTTCCCCGATTCGCAGCACCTTCCGCCGCCACGCGCGGCCTCACATGGAGTGAATCAGATGGGCATCTTCCTTCTCGTCATCGGCCTGGCCGTCCTGGGCTTTGGTCTCTACAACATGATGGCCGCCAAGCGCGTCCTGGCCGCCCCGTTCAAGAAGACGGGCGAGCTGGCGAAGAACCCGGTGTCGGAAGACCCCAAGGGCGCCATGTCCACCGAGGGCAAGGTCATTCCCCCGACCACCCAGCTCCTCTCGCCTGCCAGCAAGCAGCCCTGCCTCGCGTACGAGCTGAAGATCGAGCGCCTCTACGAGAAGACCGAGACCACCCAGGACGGCACCAAGACGGTCAAGGGCACCGAGACCCTCGACACCATCAAGGGCGGCGCGGTGTTCAGCATCGACGACGGCTCGGGCCCCTTCAACATCGACGTGAGCAAGGGCGCCGACTTCGACAACATGAAGGACGGCTTCAAGAAGGAGCTCAACGGTCACTCGGGCAGCTCGCACATTCAGTTCGGCGAGTACTCGTACGACGTGCCGGTGATCGGCTCTGACAAGGGCTGGACCACGGGCTTCAAGGCCACCGAGAAGTACGTGCCGGTCGAGGGCAGCCTGTTCGTGCTCGGCAAGCTCGAGGGCGCCTCGCTGGTCAAGCCGGGTTGGCGTTCGATGATGGCCTCGGCCAAGGGCCGTGAGGGGCTGCTCGGGGCGCTCGAGAAGAAGAAGAAGTTCAGCTTCATCGGCGGCGGCATCGCGTCGGTGCTGGCGATCCCCCTGATGATCTTCGGGCCGAAGGCCGACCCGAACGCGCTGGGCGCCTCCTGCCCCTCGGAGATGACGGACGTTCGCCTGCGCTGCAGCGACCAGGTGAGCGACGAAGACCTCTTCACCTGGACCGTGACCAAGGCGGGCACGTACGACCTCACCGTCTACGCGCCGGCCAAGAAGGTCAAGTTCGATCCCGGCCTGATGATCACCGACTCCACCGGCGCTGAGCTGGCGAACGTGTCGGGTGGCCAGGGTGGCAACGCGAAGGCCAGCGTCGACGTGCAGCCCGGCACCTACAAGGTGAAGGTCTACCTGGCCGATGGCTACGAGGTGAAGGGCGGCTACTCGTACGACTTCGACATCGCCGCGCAGGGTGGGTCTCCCGCGATCGCCGAGCCCCTGGGCGACAAGGAGCCCTCTGCCGAAGACGTCGCCGCGGCCCCCGAAGGCGAGGCGCCGGCTCCCGAGGCCGAAGCGGCTCCCGCGCCCGCGCCGAAGCCGGCCAAGAAGAAGGGCAAGAAGTAACAGCCCTCGAGTGCCCCGCGCGCCGACCACCGGGCCGGCGCTGATGGGACACAAGGCTCGGACCTCACGGTCCGGGCCTTTCGTGTTTTCTGGGTCGCTTCGCCTCGGCGCATCTTCCGCTTCGCTTCAGCTGCGCTCGCCCAGCGTTCCGCTGGACCGGCTCCGCTCCTGCTCGGACCTCACGGTCCGGGCCTTTCGTGTTTTCTGGGTCGCTTCGCCTCGGCTCCGCTCCTGCTCGGACCTCAGGGTCCGGGCCTTTCGTGTTTCGGAAGTGGTACAGCTTCCCGAAGTGAAGCGCCGTCTCCTCATCGGCTTCGCAGCGCTCGCCGCGGTGCTGCTGCTCTCCTGGGGCGCGGCGTCGGTCGATCGCTGCGGCAGCTGGCCTTCGAAGCCCGCGGGCCTGACCCACCTCGCGCGCGGCCAGGGCCACCTGCAGGCGGGCGCTTCGAAGGTAGAGCTCCACCCGCGCTACCCCACCACCGCCGGAGGCTACGGGCCGCTGCGCAGCACGGTGGAGCGCGCTGCCACCCCGCTGTTCGCCCGCGCGCTGGTGCTCGACGTCGGCGGCCAACGCCTGGGCGTGGTGCTGCTGGACGCGCTCCTGATTCCCCCGCAGCTGCGCGACGCCATCGGGGAAGGCCAGCCCTTCCCCACCTGGGTGCTGGCGACGCACACGCACTCGGGGCCGTCCGGGTTCGATCCGCGCCTGGCCTCCGAGCTGGCCGCGCTGGGCACCTTCAAAGCCGAAGACCAGCAGGTGCTCACCGCCGCCGCCCGCGAGGCGCTGGCGCAGGCCCTGGCAGGCCTCACCCCCGCCAGGCTCGAGGTGGGCGCGGGAACGGCGGAGGGCGTGTCAGTGGCGCGCTCCGGCAAGGAGGTCGACCGCCGCCTCACCCGGCTGCGCTTCGACGGCGCGCAGGGGCCGGTGGCGCAGCTGATCATCGCCTCCGCGCACCCCACCCTGGTGCCCAGGCGGCCCGAAGCGCTGCACCCCGACTGGCCGGGGCTGCTGGCCGAGCGGCTGGAGAAGGACCGCGGGCCCATCACCTTCGTGCTGCAAGGCGCGGGTGGGAACGCGAGCGTCGATCGCGCCCGGCTCGCCACCCCTGAGGCCGCCGCCGAGCGCCTGGAGAACCTGGTGCGCGCCCTGCCGACCGCCGCGGAGCCCGAGGTCTTCGACGCGGCCTGGACGGAGGTGCACGTGTCGCTTCCGCGGCCAGACGCGAAGCGCGTGGTGCCGGCGATGTTCGCGGCGATCGCGGAGAACGCGCTGTGCGACGACGCGGAAGACTTCGCGGTGCTGCACGGGCTGCGGCTGGGCGGAACCCGGCTGTTGCTGGTGCCCTTCGAGCCTTCCTTCGCCGCCGGCCAGGTGCTGGAAGAGCAGGCGCACGCGGCGCGGGTGGTGGGGCTGGCCGACGGGTACGCGGGCTACGTGGAGACGGTGGAGGCCGCGCGCGCGGGTGAAGGCGAGGCCCGGCGGCAGTACTTCGGCGCCGACCTGCTCACGAGGCTGGTGGAAGGCGCGCGGCTCGCCGGGCAGCCGCTGGACTGACGCTCACTTCACCAGGGTGATCTTCGAGTTCTTCTTGCGCTGCTTGAACAGCAGCACGGTGCGCCCCAGCGTCTGGGCCACCTCGCTGTGGCTGCCCTCAGAGAGCTGCTGCACGGCGCGCGCGCGGCCTTCCCGATCTTCGTCGGCGATCTTCACCTTGATGAGCTCGTGATCCTGCAGGGCCTGGCTGACCGCGCCGATCACGCCCTCGGTGACGCCGTCGCTGCCGACCTGCACCACCACCGAGAGGTGGTGTCCCAGCGCCCGCAGCTGCCGCTTCTGCTTTCCGTTGAGGCCCATGAGCGGAGCCGTTAGCAGCGGAACGCTGCGCGCGACAGACTGAAGCGCAGCGAAAGTCTGGCCGAGGCGGAGCGACCCAGGTCAGAGAGCGGAGCCGATAGCACGACCGCGCGGGGCGCCCGCCCTACTTCTTGCCAGCGGCGGCGCGCACCTCGCGCTGGGCGTCGATGTGCTTGGGGTCGAGCGCCACGCACTTCTTGAAGTTCGCCTGCGCGGTCTTGTCGTCGCCGTTGCTCTTCGCGAGGAACCCCAGGAAGTAATACGCGGCCGCCACGTTCGGGTTCTTGGCGACGCACATGTTGAGATCGCGCAGCACCTCGCCCTGCACCGACTTCTTGTCGGTCGCGACCAGGAACTTCGAGTACCCGCGCCAGGCGTAGAACTCGGCCTCGTCGGCGTTGCTGGCGACCGCCTCGTCGAAGTGCTTGAGCGCGTCGGCGTACTTGCGCGCCTGCACCAGCACGCGGCCCTTCTGAAAGCACTCCTCACCGCGGAGGATCTTCTCGATGTTCACCTTCGAGCCGGTGCCGCCGGCGTCGAGCTCGGCCACGTAGTCCTGGCGGAGCACGGGGTCGGACAGGGTGCGGTTGGCCTCGCCGATGAACCCGAAGAGGTCGGCCTTCACCTTGGCCAACGCCTCGGGCGCGCCCTGGGCCACGGTGTCCGGGTGGTGGCTGCGAGCGGCCTTGAGGTAGGCGACCTTCACCGCGGCCGCGTCGGCGTCGCGCTTGAGGCCGAGCACCTCGAAGAAGTTCTGTTTCTTCATCTGCTCGAGCAGCGCCTGCAGTTGCTTGATCTCCGCCTCCACGTTGGCGGGCGACGCGGGAGCAGCGGCCGTCGGGGTGACCACCGGCCTGGGGGGCGCCGCGGGCTTCATCACCGGCGGCGGCGGCCGCTGAGGCGCGGGCGGCGGTGCAGCGACGGGGGCGGCGGCGGGGGCGGCGGCGGGTTGCCCGCTCCCGCTGGGGTACGGCATGCCCGCCTTCGGCATGTTGACGGGATTTCCGGGCGCCGCGACGGCG
>VFKJ01000949.1 GCA_009885595.1 Myxococcales bacterium
ACCCCATACCACCTGGGATCCTGTTTGCACACCCCCTCCCGGGCACCTGAAACCCGGGAGCGACGCCGAGGTGTTCCCTCGCCCTGCGCAGCGGGGAGAGGGTCAGGGTGAGGGGCCGATCTGAGCAGCCCTCCCGTCTCAGTTCAGCGGGCTTCGACGAGGGTGCCCAGGGTGCCGCCCCACACGATGCGGGTGCCCGCCGCCACGCCGCCGCCGAGCGCGCCGGAGACCTGCAGCAGCCGGGGACCCCACGCGACGCCATCGAAGCGCAGCACCTCGGTGCCGCCGGCGGTGACGAAGGCGCCGTAGACCTCTTGCGGCCCGCGCACCACCAGCGAGCTGAGCCCCGCTTTCGCGGTCAGCTGCGTCCAGGTGTTGGTGGCGGGGGTGAAGCGGTAGAAGAAGCCGTCGCCGGCCACGAAGGCCACGCCCATGCCCAGGCGCGCCGCGGTGATGGGGCGGCCGGTGAGCGGGAAGGCCGGGCTCACCACCGTCCAGGTGTTGTTCGTCATCTGCAGCACGGTGCCGTCCGCGCCCGCGGCGATCGCCACGCCCGGCGCGCAGTCGACGGTGAGCAGGTCCTTGGTGGTGGGCGAGGTCGCCGCCGTCGCGCCCGTGGAGGTCACCTTGTAGATGACGCCCCCCGTGCCGACCGCCCACGCCTCGGTGTCGGAGGTGCGGCACACCGCCTTGAACTCCGTGCCGCTCCGGGTCGCGACCTGAGCGAAGCCGGGGGCGGTGGCGGTGGTGCGCTGGATCAGGCCCACGTTGGCCCCCAGGTCTCGGCCGACCAGCAGGGCGCCGGTGCCGTTGCGCGCCTCCAGCGCGTTGATGGCCCAGTCGCCCGGCGGACGGCGGAACTCGAAGGTGCTCGCGGTCGGGCGCCGCACCACCACGTCGCCGTAGCGGCTCGAGAGCACCAGCGCGCCGGTGTCGTCGATCGAGGCGCCCACGAAGTCTTCGCCGACGTCGAGCGCCTCGTTGGTGAGCACGCCGCGGCGGAAGACGTTGTTGATGCCCTGCGCGCGGCGCACCTCGGCCACCAGCACGCCGTTGGCCTCGTTGGGCGAGAGCGTCTCTTCTCCGAAGTAGGTCTCCAGGGCGACGCTCGAGCTGATGGTCAGGCTCAAGCTGCGCGTCAGCCGGTAGAGGCGGCCCATGCCGCTGGTGCTCACGTCGGGGTCACGCGACGAGGTGAGCACGAAGACGTCGCGGCCCACCGCCACCGCCTGGGCGGTGATGCCCACGATCCCATCTCCGGCGAGCGCGGGGCTGGGGTTGACGCTGATGAAGTTGCCGAAGTTCGAGTGGGTGTCGAGGCTGTCGTCGGCGCTGCCCACCAGGGCCAGCGGGTTGGTGTCGGACGCCACGTCGAAGGCGCCGCCCACCGCGGTGAAGCCCGGGCTGCCCGACTGGGTGTGCACCACGAAGGTCGGCGTTCCACCCGAGGCGAAGCGGTAGCCCACGCACTGCGCCCGCACCGAGCCACACGAGCCCACGATGCGCTCGCGCAGCGACTCGTCGAGGAAGGCGCTGCTGATGGTGTAGGGGCCGTTGGCGCCGGGGAGCGCGCCGTTGCTCCAGGTGCCGCCGCGCAGCCGCCACCAGTCTCCGGTGCTGGACGCCAGCAGCACCTCGCCCAGGTCGCGGCCGCTGACGGCCACCAGGTTGGCGCTGCTCGGGCCTGAGAGCGAAACGGTGGTCACCGGGTCCACCGCTCCAGGGCGTACGGTGAGCACCGTGCTGCCCGCGCCCACCGCGTAAGCGACGGTGCCGGTGACGAAGGCCACCTTGTTGAGGGTGGTGGTGGACAGGGCCACCCCGGCGTCGAGCTCGGTCCACATCGCGCCGTCCCAGCGGGCGATCTTCCCCCCGTTGCCCACTGCGAGCGCCGTGTTCCCGGAAGAGCCGGGCGCCACGTCGATGCCGTTGATCGCGAAGTGCAGCCGCGGCCCGGTCTGCGCGAAACCCAGGCTGGCGGTGAGGCACTGGCCCAGCGCGCAGCCGTTGGGGCAGCTGGTGTTGGACGGCGCGTAGGCGCAGGTGCCGGTGCCGGGGTCGCAAGTGCCGGCCGCCGCGAAGGTGAGGCGCGTGGTGCCCATGCAGACGGGCGCGGGCGCCTGGTTGCACATCACGTTCATCGACTGGCAGAGGTCGGTGTTCTTGCAGCGGCCCTGCTCGCAGCCGTTGGGGCACGGGGTGTCGGTGTTGGCGTAGCTGCAGGTGCCCGCCGCGCAGGTGCCGGTCAGAGCGAAGGTGCGCAGGGTGTTGGCGTCGGTGCAGGCCGCTTGCGGAGGCGTCAGGCAGGACATCGTCGCGCACGCGTCGACGCACGCGTCGCCCGCGCAGGTGGTGGCGCAGCGGGTGTCGACCGGCGTGTACTGGCACTGACCTGCGACGCAGGTGCCCGCGAAGGTGCGCAGCTCGGTGCCGCTCACGCAGCTGGAGGCCGGCGGCGTGTTGCAGGTGACGTTGGCGCAGGTGGGATCGCCGGTGCTCGCGGTGCACACGCCCGCGCGGCAGGCGAACCCGGTGGGGCAGAGGTTGCCCACGTCGCAGCGGTAGCCTTCGGGGTCCACCTTCACCCCCGCATCGCAGCCCGCGAGGAAGAGCAGCGCGAGCACGCCGGCGAGCCCTGGGCGAAGTCGAAGGGTCACCTGGTGCTCCTGGCCGGCTTCATGCCCGGCTCCGGCATGGAGAAGATGAACATCAGCACGCCCCCGGCCGCGGCCGCGCCGCCGAGGCCGTAGAGCAGGTTCGCGCCCACGGCCTTGGCGTTGGCGGCGTCGGCGAACGCCTGCGCCTGACTGACGCTCTGGTTGAGGTCCTTCGCGCTCAAAGCGTCCGCGCTCGACGACACCCCCAGGGCGATCGCCGCGCCGAGCGCCGCCAGGCCCACGCCGAACACCACGTAGCTGCCGATGCGCAGGCCCGAAGGTCCGGTGCCCGGTGCAGCGTCGGCGCCTTTGGCGACCAGCTCGGCCGACAGGGCGTTCTCGAGCGGCACCATCGGCGGCGTGATGGGCTCGAAGCTCACCGAGGTGGTCTTGCCGGTGCGGATCTGCACCGACATCGTCTTCACCCCGTTGGGAAATTCCGCGCTCACCTCGTAGTCGCCCGGCGGCAGGAAGCGCGCGATCGGCGGCTCGGGGTAACGCTGCCCCAGCAAGGTGACGGCGCTGGCGCGGGGGGCGTCGAGCTCGAGGAACCCCTGACCCTCCGACTCCAGCCGCGCGATGGTGGTGCCGACCTTCTCCGCCACGTCGAGGGTGTCAGGCGCGTTGGGCGCCCGGCGCATGTAGAGGCGGTAGTAGTAAGTGGTGTACGGCTCGTCGCCGAGCTTCTCGAAACACTTGGCGAGATCGTACGCGACCTCCGGAGTCACCCTCGCGCGATCGGCCTCGCGGAAGCTGGCGATGGCCGCTCCGAAGTCGCCCTTCTGAAAGTGGGTCTCACCCCGCTCGAAGGCGGCCTTGAAGCGCGCGGACTCCGCTTCCCCCGGCATCGGGGCGCTCAGCACGGAGACGATGAGGACTGGCAACCACACGGAATGACGCCCCCGGCTTGGTCAACGAAACAGCGGTGGGGGCCAATACCCCAGCCCATGAGGGAGAAACAACCACCCTCGCCGCGGATGTAGGCAAGCGGGTGTCAGTCGGCTAACCCAAAGCGCGAATGACGTCCTCGCTCCTGCTGCTGTGCCTGCTGGGCGGACTGGATGGAGGCGTGGAAGCCGCAGCCGAAGTGGAGCTCTCCGCACCCGATGCCGGGGTGGATTTCAGCGTCACCCCGGTGGTGGCCCCGGCCTACAGCCCGGAGCTCTCCTTCTTCATCGTCGCGGGCGGCGTCGGCACGTGGAACGGGAGTGGGAAGGCCCCGCTGTCTTCGCTCGCGGTGGTGGCCGGCGTCTCCACCACCGGCGGCTTCCTCAGCCAGGCGCGGCTCACCTCGTACTGGATGGAGGATCGCGTTCGGCTCTCGGCCTTCGTCGACGTGCGGGATCAACCTGATCATTATTTCGGCAAGGGCTTCGAGAACGGGCTCCACCGGCCGCAAGGCGACGCCACCACCTCGTACCGGCGCCTGGCGTGGCTGGTGACGCCGCTGCTGCAGGTGCGGGTGCGGCAGAACCTCTTCTTCGGCACCGTGGCCGACTTCACCGGCACGCGCGCGCGGCAGCTCTCCATCGGCGTGGAGCGCGATCCTGATTTCCAGGCGCGCGGCGCCAGCGTGAGCAACGCGGGCTTAGGTCTCTCCCTCACCTGGGACACCCGCGACGTGCCGGTCAACCCGCGCCGCGGCCTGTTGCTCGCCGCGCAGTGGCTCGCGTACGGCTCGTGGTTGGGCGGCAGCACCCGCTGGCACTCGCTCACGCTCGACTACCGGCACACGGTGACGCTCCTTCGCGAGGGCAGCACGCTGTCCTGGCAGCTCAAGTACCGCACAGCCTGGGGCGAGGTGCCGTGGACCGATCTCTCGCAGCTGGGCACGCCGTGGGATCTGCGGGCCTATCGCTGGGGCCGCTACCGCGACCTCACCGCGGCCTTCGCGCTGCTGGAGTACCGCTTCATGTTTCCGTTTCCGAAAGAGACGATCTGGGCTCGCCTGGGCATGGCCGCGTGGGTGGGCGTGGGCGCGCTGGGAGAGACCGCGCTGCCCGAGGTGACCAAGCCGCTGCCGTCCGTTGGAGTGGGGGTGCGGGTGAGGGTGCAGGACCGGGTGACGGTGCGCTTCGATTTCGGAGTGGGCCGCGAGTCGTACGCCTTTTATTTTCAGTTCCTGGAGGCGTTCTGAAGTCGAGCCCGTCAGCGCAGACGAAGGCGAAGGTGCAGCTGCCGATGCACGCCGATGGCTCGCTGCGCCTGGGGCTGGTGGCCGACACGCACTCGGCGCCGAACGAGCAGGGGCTCGTTCACCTCGCGCAGCAGCGCCCCGACTTCATCCTCCACGGCGGCGACATCGGCGACTTGTCCGTGCTGGAACAGCTGGCGGCGATCGCGCCCGTGCACGCGGTGCGGGGCAACATCGACGTGCGCGCGACCGACCTGCCTGACGTGCTCACCCTCGAGCTCACCCACGAAGGACGCACGCAGCTGACGATGCTGCTCACCCACATCGCGGTGGCCGGCCCGCGCATCCGGGCCGACGCGGCGAAGCTCGCGCGCGCGGCGAAGGCGAGCGTCATCATCTGCGGCCACTCGCACGTGCCGTTCCTCGGGCAGGACCGCGGGCTGACCGTGTTCAACCCGGGCTCGCTGGGGCCGCGGCGGTTTCAGCTGCCCATCCTGTTCGGGATGATGGAGCTCAGTCCTACCGCGGTGAGCCTGCGTCACTTCGACGCGCACACGGGCGCGGTGTGGATGCCGTGAGCTGCACGGCGTGAAGCACGCTGCACAGGTGTGGTCAGCACAAGGCCGCGGTCTTGCTCTTGCGCGACGCTGGTCAGCGCCTTGCTCAGCGTGGCGCCATGCGAAGCGCACTCCTCCTCCTGGCCCTGCTCTCCGGCTGCACCACCTCCTACGCGCTGCGCTCTGACGCGCTGGTGGGGCTCGACGGCTACGACGCCACCATCGACCCGGCGCCGCGCACGCTGAAGACCATTTCCCAGGGGGACGCGAAGTTCGATGGCCAGAACCTCAGCCTGAAGGCGGCGGGCGCGCCCGAGGTGAAGGGCGAGTTTCTCAAGCTCAACGTGCATGAGCGGATGCTGCTGGGCACCCTGCGCGGGGGCCGGGAGGTGTCGCTGGCGCTGATCGATCTCCGCGAGGTGCAGCTCACCAGCTTCTCCCCTGCGAAGACGGTGGGGCTGGTGCTCGCCATCATCGCAGGCGTCGGGGCGGCGGTGGCGGCCGGCTA
>VFKJ01000729.1 GCA_009885595.1 Myxococcales bacterium
GCCGCTACCGCTGATTCGACATTGCACCCGTGCTCGCCTCCTCTCCCCGACCCTCTCCTCCGCAGGAGGAGAGGGAGCCAGATTCAAAGCGACACCAGACCGCAGCTCTTCCCACCATCGACGTGAATGACCTGGCCCGTGATGAACGCCGCGCCCGGGCTGCACAAGAACGCCACCGTCGCGGCGATCTCCTCCACCGTGCCCATGCGCTTGAGGGGCTGCGCCGAGACGAGCCGCTCCTTCACCTCGGGCTTGAGCGTCTGGCTCATGGGCGTGTCGATGAGGCCCGGCGCCACCGCGTTGACGTTGATGTTCCACTTCGACAGCTCCATCGCCAGCGTGCGCGTGAGGCTCACCACGCCGCCCTTGCTCGCCGAATAGTTCGCCTGCCCCACGTTCCCCAACCAGGAGCGCGAGGCGATGTTGACGATCTTCCCGGCGCCCGCATCCTTCATCGCGGGCACCACCGCCTGGCAACAGAGGAACGGGCCCTTCAAGTTCACCGCCATCACCGCGTCCCAGTCGGCCTCGGTGAGCTTGCTCAAGAAGCCATCGCGAATGATGCCGGCGTTGTTCACCAGCACCTGCACGCCGCCGTGGGTGCTGCGCAGGCGCGCCACCGTGGCGCCCAGGAACTTCGAGTCGAGAATGTCGCCCACGGCGCCTTCGATGGCGCCACCACTGGCGGTCTTCGTCTCCACCGCGGCGAGCGCTTCGGCGTCGCGGTCGATCGCCACGACGTGCATGCCCGACTCCGCCAGGTTCCGCGCGATGGCGAGGCCGATGCCCTTGGCGGCGCCGGTGACGATGGCGACCTGCTTCATCTTCAGACCGCCTCGACCAGCATCGCGATGCCCTGGCCGCCGCCGATGCACGCCGACGCGATGCCGTACTTCCCGCCGCGGCGCTTGAGCGACTTGAGCAGGGTGGTGACGAGCCGCGTGCCCGTGGCGCCGAGCGGATGCCCGATGGCGATGGCGCCGCCGTTCACGTTGAGCTTCTCCTGGTCGAGCTCGAGGGCCTTGGCGACGGACAACGCCTGCGCGCCGAACGCCTCGTTGATCTCGAACAGGTCGATGTCCTTGATGGTCAGCCTGGCCGCCGCGAGCACGTTGCGAATCGCGGGCACCGGCCCGAAGCCCATGATGCGCGGCTGGCACCCCACCGACGCGACCGCGAGCACGCGGCCCAGCGGCGCGAGCCCGTGCTTCTGCACCCGCGCTTCGCTGGCGACCAACACCGCGCACGCGCCATCGACGATGCCCGACGCCGAGCCCGCCGTCGTCGGACCTTCCTTCGAGAACATGAAGGGCAGCTTGGCGAGCTTCTCCAGGGTGGTGCGGCGGGGATGCTCGTCCACCGCGCAGCTCTCCACGCCGGACAACTTCACCCGGCGCGGCTTGAGGTCGGCCATCTCGAAGGTGGTGTTCTGCACCGCGAAGAGCTCGTCGTTGAAGACGCCCGCCTCCTGCGCCTTGAAGTACCGCTCCTGGCTGCGGAGGGCGAAGCGGTCGACCTCGTCGCGCGTCACGCCGATCTCCGCCGCGAGGTTGTCGGCCGTGGTGCCCATCGGCACCGCCGCGGTGTCATCGAGCGAGGACCACAACATGTCGACGAAGTCCGGCTTGCCCAGCTGGAAGCCCTGCCGCGCCCCGAAGCTCGCGAGCGGAAGGCGGCTCATCGTCTCCGTGCCGCAGCCGAGCACCAGGCCCGCCTTGCCGATGCCAATCTGCTCGGCCGCGGTGCCGATGACCTCGATGCCCGAGCCGCAGATGCGCTGCACCATCAACGCCGGCACGCCCAACGGAACGCCGGCGTAGAGCCCGATGTGCCGAGGCAGGAAGAAGGTGTCGGCGCTCGACTGGCCGATGTTCGAGACGATCACCTGGTCGACGTCGGCGCCCTTCACCTCGGCGGAATCGAGCACCGCCCGCGAGGCCGCGATGCCGAGGTCGGTGGGAGAGACGGTGGACAGCGAACCGCAGTACTTGCCGAAGGGGGTGCGCTTGCCTTCCACGAAGTAGACGCCGGTGAAGACCGCGCCGCTTCCACCCTCGCTGCTGACGAAACCTGTGACAGACGTTTTGTTCGACATGGTCTTACGCTCCGGTGAAACGAACGGGTTCACGCTTCAGCGCGCCGGAGAGTCCGGCGCGCGCATCCTGGGTGGCGAAGACCGCGCCGAGTGAACTCAGCTCGAGGGCCAGCGCGTCATCGAGCTTGAGCTCGGTGCCTTCGTCGATCAGCTGCATCGCCTTCACGAGCGCCAGCGGCGCCTTGCGGCCGAGCAGCTTCGCGTACGTCGCGTACGGCTGCGTCGCGAGCAGCGCGGGGTCGAGCTTCCCGTCGAAGGGCGCAAAGCCGTCTTCCGGCTTCGGCGCGAGGCTGGGCAGGCCCTTGCGCTCCCACACCATGCGCGCGAGCGCGGTGCGATCGACCAGCCGCGGGAGCACCTGGTCCACCAGCCCGTACTCGAGCGCGGTGTGCGCGGACAGCATCTGCCCGGTGGCCACCAGGAACTTCGCCAGGCCCTTCCCGATGCGGCGGGGGGTGCGCTGCGTTCCCCCCAGGCCCGGCACGATGCCGATGCCCGTCTCGGGGAAGGCGAGCTTCGAGCGCTCGGTGGCGAAGCGGTACTTGCACGCGAGCGCCAGCTCGAGCCCACCCCCGAGCGCGAGGCCGTCGATGTACGCGAGCGTCGGCTTCTTCGAGAGCTCGATGGCGTGCAGCACGCGATGCCCCGCGCCCGCGAAGTCTTCGATGCGCTTCAGGTTGCCCGCCTCGAGGTTCTTGACGAAAAACTTGAGGTCCGCCCCGGCCACGAAGGCCTTCCCCCGCCCCATGAAGGCGATGCGCTCGACCTTCGGCTCGGCCTCCAGCTTGCTGAAGGTCTCCTCGAGCTGACGGAAGACCTCTTCGCTGAGCGGATTCATCGTGTCGGGCTGGGCGAACTCGATGAAGCCGGTGCCGTCCGTCACGAACGAGCGCAGCACGCTCAGGGGAATGGTGGCGCCCCGCGCCGTGCGCAGGAGCAGCGCCGGCATGGGCATCTGCCACCGGCGGAACTGCCGTTCGAGCAGCTCGCGCACCTCGCCCACCCCCAGCGCGTTGATCATCGCCACCGGGCCCTGCGCCCAGCGCAGCCCCACGCGCGCGCCGAGATCCGTCGCCGCGGCGTCCGCCACGTTCTCGGAGATCATCTGCGCCGCCACCCCGAGCGCCGCGCCGAGCAGCCGCTCGCGCACCGTCACCTCGTCGTCTTTTCCCTTACCTGGAACGGTGAGATCCCACGGCTGCTTCGAGTCGACCTGCGCGCGCAGGCTCTCGGCCGGCGCGTAGAACGGCCCGAACGACTCGGCCAGGTTCGTCGCCGCGTGCATTGCGATGGGCACGCCCGTCGCGTTCATCAGCGCGAAGGGGCCCATGCCGATCTTGAAGGTCTCCTTCGCCACCTCGTCGATGAACGCAGGCGAGCCGAAGCCTTCCTCGAACAGCCGCGCGCCCTCGTTGAGCCAGGGCACGAAGAAGCGGTTGATGCAGAAGCCGGGCGCGTCGCCGACGACGATCGGCAGCTTCTCGATGAAGTCGTAGAACTGCTCGAGCCGCCGCATCACCGCGCTGTCGGTGCGCTGCCCGGAGATGAGCTCGACCAGCTTGTTCTTGGCCGCGTGGTAGAAATAGTGAACGCCCACGAAGCGCTGCGGCCGCTGGAGCGAGGTCGCGAGGCTGGTGATGGCGAAGGAAGACGTGTTCGACCCGATGATGCACTCGGCGCTGACGTGCTTCTCCAGCTCGGCGAACAGCGTGCGCTTCACGCCTTCGTCCTCGAACACCGCCTCGATCACCAGCTGCGCGTCCTCGAGCGAGGAGAGCTCGGTGGAGCCGTGCAGGCGGGCCAGCGCGGCGGTCAACTCCTGCGCGGTGATGACCTTGCGCTCCACTGCTTCGCTCAGGCTCGCCTTGATGCCAGCCAGCCCCCGGTCGACGGATTCCTGCTTCACGTCGAGCAACCGCACGGTGACGCCCTTCATCACGAAGTGCTGCGCGATCGCCGCGCCCATGGTGCCCGCACCGACCACGCCTACGACGCTGATGCTCTGATCAACCATGGTCTTGCTCCTTCGCTACAGTTCCCGCATGCCACCGACGACGTAACGGTTGAGCACCACGGCCTTCTCGAGGTTCTTGGTGAGGTAATAGAGGGTCTGGATCACCGGGACGTCGATGCCGTGCTGCTGCGCGTACCGAAAGATGGCGCCCGCGTGGAACTCGTTCTCGGTCGCGCGCGAGGCCTCGATGTCCACCAGCATCGACGGCTTGTGATCGCCGCCCTGGCGCAGGTACGCGAGCGCGGGCTCCTGGTAGGTGTGGTCGAGCGTGGGGAACTTGATCGCCTCGGCCACCAGCAGGCTCTCGCGAATGATCTCCGTCACCATGCGGGCGATCTCCGGGTCGCTCATCGCCTGGCGCATGGTGAGCCGGGTCAGCGCACACGCGGTGGACAGCGCCGTGTTGAGGATCGCCTTCCGGTAGACGTCCTCGCGGTATTCCGCGCGCACCTCGAAGTCGAGACCCGCGGCCAGGAACTCCTTGCCGATGCGCTCGTCCATCCCCATCGACTCGGGGTTCTTCGAGAGGATGTGGTGGAAGCAGAACTCGACCCACACCTCGTTCACCTTCACGAAGTTGCAGCCGAGGTTGAGCACCGCGCGCAGCACCCGGTTCTTCCCGAACACCTCGCTCACCAGGTCCTCGACGTCGATGCCGTTCTGGCAGCAGACGAAGGTGGTCTCCTCCCAGACGCCGTTTGCCTTCAGCTGCCGAGCGAGGTCGCGCGACTGGCTGGCCTTGGTGCAGATGAGGATCACCTGCGGCTTGGCCGCGAGGAACTCGTCGAGGTGGGTGAACACGTGGTCGAGCATCACCTCGGCCTGCAGCTTTCCGCCCACCCGCAGAGCGTTCTTCCTGAAGAAGTCGGCGCGGGTGGCTTCCCGTTCCAGCACCGAGACCCGGTGCCCCGCCTTGCTCAGCATCCCCGCGAAGACCGCGCCCACCGGGCCCAGGCCGATGACACCGTAGTGAGTGGTCATTTCTTCTCCTCGGGTGGCGTGACGGGCGAGTCCTTGAGATCGATCAACTGCGCATCATCGGGGAGCGCGTTCGATTCACCGGCTTCCAGTAGCCGCATGTATTTCGCGAACTGGGCCTCGATGCTGCGGGGGATGAGCTTGAACGACGGCGTGAGCTCTTGCCGGTCGACGGTGAGCTCGCGGTCGATCACCAGCGCGCGGGTGATGCGGTTGATCTTGGTGGTGTTGTCTTTGTTGAGACAGTCCATGCACTCGGTGAGGCACGACTTGAGGTGCTTCAGGTCGCGCGGCCGCTCGCAGTGCGCGTCCTCCGCGCGCACCGTGGTGGACTGCAGCAGCTCGTAGTTGGGGAACACCAGCGCGAGCGGCGCGTCCTGCCCGCTGCCGAAGATGTACGCGTGCTTCACGTAGCGGCAGGTGGCGGAGATGCTGTCTTCGATGGGCGTGGGGAAGATCTTCTCGCCGTTGCCCAGCTTGAAGATGCGGTCCTTGCGGGAGACGATCTTCAGCCCGCCCGGCGTGAGATCGCCCACGTCGCCCGTCTTGAACCAGCCGCCCTCGAAGGCCGCCTCGGTGAGATCAGGCCGGTCGAAGTAGCCCCGCATCACGTTGGGGCCGCGCACGAGGATCTCGCCGTCCTCGGCGATCTTCACGCTCACCCCGGGAATGGAGTGCCCGACCACGCCAGGCTGCCGCGCGAGCGACATGCTGGTGAGGGTGCAGCAGGGAGAGGTCTCGGTGAGGCCCCACCCTTCGATCACCGGCACGCCCTTCTTCTGGAACACGTCGGAGATGTTGAGCGGCAGCGGCGCCGCCGCGGTGAACACGAAGCGCACGTCGGGGTGGAAGAACTCGTGCTCGTGCTCGGGCGAGCTCAAGATCCGGCTGATCAGCTCGGCGTAGATCTTCGGCACGCTGAAGAACACGTGCGGCCTGACCTCGCGGATGTTCTTGAGCATCAGCTCGATGTTCCGCCCCAGCGAGTCGTCGATGGTGATGCTGCCCGCGTTGGCGAGCGCGAAGAAGCGCTCGAACAGGCCGCCGAAGCTATGGTGCCAGGGCAGGTAGCTCAAGAAGCGCATGCCCCGCTCGGGCTTCCACAGCTGCGCGAGCGCCGTCTGCTGCGAGAGAATGTTCGCGTGCGAGAGCATCACGCCCTTGGGGAAGTTGGTCGTCCCCGAGGTGAACATGATGACCGCCAGGTCCGCTGGATCGATCGCGTTGGCGAAGTGCTCCAGGCGCTCCTTCGCCCCCGCCCGCGCGATCACCTCGGCGTACGAGTGCGTGCCCGCCTGCTTCTCGGGGCCGAGCACCACGATGCACTTGGGCAGCACGGCCGCCGGCAACGAGTTGAGCCGCGCGACGGTGTCGACCACCAGCGCGCTCACGCGGCCAAAGGCGATCAGCTGCGA
>VFKJ01001036.1 GCA_009885595.1 Myxococcales bacterium
CAGCTCGAGCCCTCGATTCCCCGGCAGGCCGACCTGCTGCTCCAGCTCGCCGAGCTCGCCGAGACGCACCTCGAGGATCCCACCACCGCCATCGGCGCCTGCCGCGCCGTGCTCGAGCGCGCCGGCGATGCCCGCGCGCTCCCGCTGCTGGAGCGGCTCTACGAGCGCACCGGCCAGCCCGACGAGCTCCGCGCGCTGCTGCGGCAACAGCTCGAGGAGGTCGGGAGCGGGGAGCGGGGGCGGGCGATCCAGGTGCGGCTGGCGCTGGTCGAGCACCGGCTGCGGAAGGACGATGGCGCCGCGCTCGAGCTGTTGAGCTCGGTGCTGCGGGCGCAGAGCGATCACCAGGCCGCGCTGGCCGCCCTCGAAGAGCTGATGCGCTCAGGGCGCGAGGCCTCGGTGCCCGCCGCGGAGCTGCTGCTGGGCCTGCCGCAGCAAAGCGGCTCGCCGGCGCTGCAGGTGGAGGCGCTCGAGGTGCGCCTCGCCGGGACCTGGGGCGACGAGCGCGCGGCCCTCTTCCACCAACTGGCCGACGTTCACGAACGCGCCCTCGCCCCCCACCTCGCCTTCGACGCGCTGGCCAGGCTGCTGCGTGAGCAGCCGGACGAGGCCCGCGCCCACCAGCGGATCTCCGCCCTGGCGGCCGCCGGCCACTTCGAACAGGAGCTCTCGGCGCTCCTGGCCGAGCTCGCTCCGCGCGCCGCCCCAAAGACGCAGCCGGGACTGCTGCGCGAGCTGGCCCAGCTGCGAAGACAGCTCGGCGATGCAGCCGGTGAGCTCGAGGCGCTGCAGTGGCTGCTCGGCCTGCACCCCGACGATCTCCCGGCGCTGGCCCGCGCCAGCACCCTGCTCGAGGGCGCGCTGCGGTGGGCTGAGCTCGAGGGGGTGCTCGGCCAGCGCTACGCGCTCTCGACGAGCGCTGAAGAGCAGGCAGGGTTGCTGGGGAGATTGGCCGCGCTCCAGCAGGACGTGCTGGAGCAGCCCACCCACGCCTGGGAGACCTTGTGGCGGTTGCTCGAGCTGCGCCCCGACGACGCGGCCGCCCTCGCCCGGCTGGACGAGCTCTGCGTCACCCTGCAGCGCTGGCCTGAGCTCGCCGAGGTGCTGGCGCGCCGCCTGCCGGACAGCCGCGCCGATCGCCCCACGCTCCTGCTGCGGCTGGCGAGGGTGCGCCGCGAGAGGCTGGGCAATGCCGAGGGCGCGCTGCCGCTGGTGGCCGAGCTGCTCCAGCTTCCTGATGACCCGGCCCACGGCACGGCGCTGATCGAGCTTGAGCATTGGGTCGAAGAGCAGCCGGAATGGGATCCCGCGGTGGACCTGCTGCTGGGGGAATACCGGCGCAGCGGCGACCTGGAGAAGCTGGCCTCGACGCTCGAGGCCTGTGCCCCTCACGCCCACTCGGCGCTGCGACGCCGCGCCCTGTGGCTCCAGCTGGCCGACCTGCTCAGCGTGGGCGGAAACAGGGGGCCCGAGCCGGTCGGGTTGACCGGAGGGGCTTTCGATCAAACCGCTGAGCGCGCCTTTCACGCGACCGCGTGGGCCTGGCGCGAGGCGCCTGAGGACGCCCTCCTCCGCGCGCGGCTGGAGAAGCTCGCCGACGCCGCGTCGTGTCATCAGGCGCTGGCGGCGGTGTTCGACGAGGTGCTGCCGCAGCTGCTGCCGCCGGAGGTCGCCGAGGTGGCCTTGAGCCTCGCCGGGCTGTGCGAGCACAAGCTCGGTGAGCCCGCGCGCGCGGCCACGCTCTACCGCGAGGCGATGGAGCTGGTGCCCGAGGTCGCCAGCCGCGCCCTGGCCGGGCTCGATCGCACCCTGCAGGCGCTGCGCCGCTGGGAGCCGCTCTTGCCGGTGCTGGAAGCCCGCGAGCGGGCCGCAGGTGAAGGGCCCGAGCGGGTGGCGCTGCTGCTGCGAATCGCGGAGCTCGCCAGTGAAGAGCTGGGCCTCTTCGAGCGCGCGGCCGAGGCGTGGCGCGCGGTGCTGGAGCGCGAGCCTCACGTGGGCGCGGCGCGCTCCCTGGAGCAGCACTACGAGCGCAGCGGTCAGACCGAGCCACTGCTGGACATCCTCGAGCGGCTGCTGGGGCTGGTCTCCCCCATCGAGCAACGCCAGGGGCGCCTCAAGCTGGCCGCCCTGTGCGCGCCCAGCGATCCCGAGAGGAGCATCGCGCTCTACCGCCACGTGCTGCGCGACGATCCGCTGCACGCCGAGGCCTTCTCGCGGCTGGGTGAACGCTTCGAAGCAGCCAGCCGATGGAACGACTTCGCGGAGCTCCTCCAGTCCCGCCTGCAGGTGACGCTCGAGCCGCAAGAGGCAGCGGACCTCGGCTTCCGGCTGGCCGAGGTGACGAACCGCAACCTGGGAGACCCGCACGGGGCCATCGCCGGCTACCGGGCAGTGCTCGAGCGAGCCCCCCGCCACCCCGGCGCGCTCGAGGCGCTGCGGGAGATCCACGAGACGGACGCGGCGCTGCCAGAGCTCGCGGCCGTGTTGGCCGAGCTGACCGACAGCCGCGAGGCCCCCTGGCAGCGCCGGGCCCACCAGGTGCGTCGCGCCGAGGTGCTCGCCTCGCTGGATCGCAAGGAAGAGTCAGCCGGGGCCGCGCGCGGCGCGCTGGAGTTCGAGGAGAGCGACGACCTCGAAGAAGAGCTCCAGCGGCTGCGCAGGGTGATGCTGGCGCAAGGCGCGGCGGCGGAGGCCGCGCAGGTGCTCGAGCGCCTCTCGAAGGTGCAGGTCAGAGCGGGGCGCGCCACCGAGGCGATCGCCACCCTCCTCGAGCTCGCCCAGGTGCAGCTGAGTCGGTCGAACCTTGAGGGCGCCACCACGGCCCTCGAGCAGGTGCTCCGCCTCGACCCCAAGCATCGCGCGGCCTTTCTCCAGGCCGAGGGGCTCTACGCCGGGGAAGCGCAGTGGAAGCCCTGGGCCGCGCTCACCGCCCGCTTCGTGGAGCACCTCACCCTCGACGAGCGCCTGAGCACGCTGGACCGGCTGGCCGCGGTGCACGAAGCGCAGCTCGCCGATGTCCCCCAGGCGTTTCACTGGGCCACCCAGGCGGTGCGGCTCGACCCGGGCTCGGCCCCGCGGCGGCGCACCGCCGAGGGCCTCGCCTCGCGGCTGGGGCGCATGGCTGAGCTGGGCACCGTGTACGCGCAGACGCTGGCGCGCCTTCGCTTCGGGCCCGCCCACGTGGAGCTGGCGCTCGCGCTCGCCGCGCTGCAGGACGTGCAGCTCGACCAGGTGGACGCGGCCGATCAGACCCTGCTCGCGCTGTTGGGGCGCGACCGCGCGAACGCCGCGGCGCTCGCGGCGATGGAGCAGATGTTCGAGCGTCGCGGCCTGCATGCGCGCCGGGCGAAGGTGCTGGAGCTCGAGCTCGAGGTGACCGTCGACCGGGACGCGCGGGTGCAGCTGCTCGAGCGCCTCGCCCTGCTGCAGGAGAACGAGCTGCAGAACCCGGCGCAGGCCGCGGCGGTGCTCAAGCGCCTGATGGAGGTCGCGCCCAGCGCGGCGCACGCCCGGCTGAGGGTGGCGCTGCACCTGCGCCAGAAGGCGTGGCCCCGCGCCCTCGAGGCGTTGCTGGAAGAGCGCTCGCTCACGCCCAAAGACGAGCCCCGCGCGCAGCTGCAATTCGAGATCGGCGCGCTGCAGGAGCGTGAGCTGCAGAACCCGCAGGCCGCGCTGGAAGCGTACGAAGAGTCGCTCGAGCTCGCGCCCCGCTCCGTCGAGGCCTTCCGCGCGCTCGAGCGGCTGTACCTGCAGCTGGGCAAGCCCGTCGAGCTGCTGCGCACCTGGGAGCGGCGCCTCGCCCTGCCGCTGGAGAACGCCGAGGCCATCGAGCTGCACTACAAGTCGGCCGAGCTGTGGGAGCAGCGCAACAACCCGCTCAACGCCGATCGCTCGCTCAAGGCGGTGGTCGAGCTCGATGGCCAGCAGCTGCGCGCGCTCGAGGGGCTGGCCCGGCTGCGGCGCGCGGCGGGCCGGTGGCGTCCTCTGGCCGAGACGCTCGCGCGCATGGTGGAGGTGATCACCGAGCCCGCGAAGCTGGCGGTGCTGTGCACCGAGGCGGGCCACGTGCACCTCAAGCACCTCTACGAGGCGCCAGGGGCTGAGAAGTGGTGGACCCTCGCGCTCACCCACGTGCCTTTTCACCGGCCCGCGTTGGAGGCGCTGGTCGAGCTGTGCCTCAAGGAGAGCCGCTGGGGCGAGGCGGTCGGGTTCCTCACCCGCGTCGCGCGGCTCGAGCGCGAGGCCGCCCCGCGCGCGCAGCTGGAGCACCGCGCTGGCCTGATACTCGAAGAGAAGCTCAAGGACCTGCCCGGGGCGCGCGCGGCGTACCAGCGGGCGCTGGGGGTCGAGCCGCTGCACCTGCCCGCGCTGAGGCGGCTGCGCGCCGCGTTCTTCCACTCAGGTGAGTGGCCCGACTACGAGGCCAACCTCACCCACGAGGCCACGCAGGCCCCCAGCGCGATCGATCGCTGCGCCGCGGCGCTCGAGCTGGCGGCCCACTTCGAGCAGCGGGTGCGCGATCCCGCCCAGGCCGTCACCTGGTACGAGCAGGGCGTGAAGGCGCGAGGCGACGCGCTCGAGGCCCTGCTGCCCCTGAGCGAGCTGTTGATCGCCGCCGCGCAGTGGCCGCGCGCGGTCGAGGTGCTGAAGGTGGCCCTCGAGCAGTTGGCGCTCGAGCCGAAGCAACGCCCGGCCGAGCGGGTGAAGCGGCTGTGTCAGCTGGGTCAAGGCCAACAACAGCTCGGCCGGCCTCGCGAGGCGCTGGAGACCTTCACCGGCGCGGCGCTGCTCGACCCCACCTGTGGCCCCGCGCTCCGGGGCCAGGTCGATGCCCTGGTCCCCCTGGGGCGACTGGAAGAGGCGAGCCAGAAGCTGGATCTGTTCGTCGAGCAGCACAGCGAGCGCCTGCCCCGGCCGCAGCGGGCGGCGACGCGACTCGAGCTGGCCCAGCTGCACTGGAAGCTCGGCCGGGCGCAGCCCGCGCAGTCGATGGCCGAGCGCGCCCTCGAGCTCGAGCCGCAGAGCATCCCCACCCTGCAGGTGCTCATTCCCGCCTCCGACGCGCTGGCGAGCTGGGAAAAGTCGGCGCTCTATCGCAAGCGGCTCGCGGCGCTGGTGACCGGCGAGGAGCGCCACCTCTTGCTGCTCGAGCTGGGCACGGTCCTGCGCGAGAAGCTCTCGAGCCCCATCCGCGCGATCGACCCGCTGCTGCAGGCGCTGCAGGTGAAGGCCGACTCCCGGGGCGCGCTGGAGCAGCTGCTGCTCGCCTACCTCGCGCTGGGGAACAAGGTGAAGGCGGCGGCCACGCAGCAGGCGCTGATCGATCACCCGGAGCTGACCACCGCCGAGCGGCGGGCCCACGTGCTGGGGCTGGCGGACCTGGTGGGCCGGCAGCTGGGCGACCTCGAGCGGGGGACCGAGCTGCTGCAACGCGCCCTCGATGAGGCGCCGGGGTTTGGCGAAGCGCTCCAGGCGCTGGAGGCGCTGCTGGGCCGGGCGCGCGACTGGAAGAAGCTGGCCGCGGCCTACGAGCGGGTGATCGCACGGCACGGTGAAGGCGCCCAGAGCGCGCCCGCGCGGGCGGTGCTGTGGCGCACCCTGGGCGAGCTTCGTCTGCGCAAGCTCGACGAGCGGGTGTGGGCGCTCGAGGCCTTCGAGGCGGGCGCGAAGCTCTTGCCCACCGACGCGCCCGCCCAGGAGGCCTTCGCCGATCTGGCGATCACCTTCCCCGAGCGCACCGGCGACGCGTTGGAGGCGTACCTGCGCGCCCTGCCCACCAGCGCGAGCGTGGGGAAGCTGTGCGCCGCGGCGGCGCAGATCGCCGAGGCCGCGAA
>VFKJ01001138.1 GCA_009885595.1 Myxococcales bacterium
GCCTCCGCCCTCCCCACCGCCGACACCAGCGTCTTCGATCACCGGAGGAGGAGGACACGCGAAGAGGAGCAACGCAGCAGCCAGCGCCGGTCGAAGCAGTCTCATGGGCACTCCGGGGGAGGGGTGAGGCGAGAGCCTAAGACACGATGGCCCGGAGCAGGAGGCCGCTCGGGATGAACGGGTCAGGGCAGGGTCTTCGGGCTCAGCCCGGCGTAGGCCGAGAGCAGCTTCTCCCGCAGGGTGCCGTCGTCCCACAGCTCGCGTTTGGGCATCAGCAGCACCCGCACCGTGCCGGGGGGCACGAGGGGGCGCAGGCCGATGAGCTCCTTCATGCTCAGGTTCTGCAGCGTCAGCACCGTGGCCTCGCCCTCGCGCGTCAGCTCGAACGAGCCGGGCACCGTCAGCTGCAGGAACTCGAGGCGGGGCCACACGGGCGCCAGCTCGGCGTAGCGGCGGTGATCGCCGAACGCGTCGCCCGTCAGCCGCACGCGCTCGAGGTTCGGGTGGGCGGAGAGCCGCCCCAGCAACCCCGCCATCGAGCCCAGCTTCGCCGGCGCGGTGAGGCGCACCCAGCGCGAGCTGTTCGGGTCGGGCGTGGGCGAGCCGCGCACGCTGAGCTGAATCAGGTTCGAAAAGACCGGCGAGTGGAGCAGCAGCTCGCACTCATCACCGCCCAGCTCGAAGCCCAGCTGCAGGGCGGTGAGCCGCCCCTTCACGCCGCGCACCGCCGCCTGGGCGAAGTGCAGGCGCTGGTGAAAGGTCACCTGGCGCAGCTCCCGCAGGCGAGGAGCAGCGACGGCCTCGACGATCGCCTCTCCGGCCCCCCCCAGGGAGCGCAGGGTGGCGAGCATGGGTGAGCCCAGCGCCGCGCTCAGCATCGCGGGCGTCGCCCCGCGCCTGAGCTCGGCCTCCACCGGGAAGCCGCGATCGAGCTTCACCCGCGTGAGCAGCCTGTCGGCGCCCGCCATCCATTCCCGCTTGTGCGTTCGCCACAGCTCGGCGGCCCGCTGGCGGGTCGCGCCCGAGGCCTGGTTCTCGGCGATGAGAAACTGCAGCAGCAGGAATTCCCCGCGGGGATCGCCGCGCTCGAGCAGCAGATCGCCCAGCACCCGGCGCCGCCCCTGGTCTCCCGGCCCCTCGGCGACGGAGGCCAACGCGGCAGCCAGCTCTGGATCGACGGCCCCCATGGAAATCCCGGTCAGTAATTCGGCGCTTAATGCCCGCCAAACGTAACAACCGCTTCCAGCCGACCTCGCACACCTCCGGCTCGGCCCTCCGACAACCCCTCATGAGCTACCAGATCCGCAGCGGTGACACCTTGTCGGCCCTCTCCCAGCGGTACGGCACCACGGTCTCGGCGTTCATGAAGGCGAACCCCCAGATCAAGAACGCCAACCTCATCTATGCCGGCGCCCAGCTGAACATCCCCGGCCGCAGCGACTCCTTTGAACCGGCGAAGCCCACCAGGCCCTCCGCCCCCTCCGCGCCTTCCGCCCCCGCCAACCCGGGCGCCGCCTCGAACGCCTTCGCCATCGCCCGCGCGCAGATGGGGAAGAACGCGGGCAGCCTGAAGCTCGAAGGCTCGGCGGTGGGCCGCGCGATGGAAGACTGGGTGCCCAACAACGTCAACTGCGCCAGCTTCGTCGCGGGCTGCCTGCAGGCCGCGGGGCAGATCGGCCACGGGGACTACTCGGCCGGCTGCGTTCAGCTGCAGGCGAACCTCGACCGCAACCCCAACTTCCGCCGGGTCACCCTGGCCAACGCCAGCCCCGGCGACGTGGTCACCTTCTCCACCGGCGGTGGCGGCCACCACACCGTGATGTTCGCCGGCTGGTCGAACGGGAAGCCCCAGTTCATCGGCTCGAACAACGTGAACGCCGACGGCAGCCAGCGGATCACCCAGGGCAACATGGGGTACCAGATCCTCTCGATTCAGCACTACGTCGGCTGAGCCTCAGGTCACGGCGCTCCGGCGTCGGGGACTTCGCAGGCCACCTTGTCGACGCTCTTCATCACGCACACCCGGCCTTCGCTGCAGGGCACGTCGGCGCAGCGATCGACCGGGCCTCCGCAGCCGACCAGCCAGAGCGCCAGCAGCATCACTTCGCAGTGCACTTGTTGCTCCTGCACTTGCCGCCCGGGCACTCCGAGTCGGAGTAGCACTGCCCGCCCGCGGTGGTGCACTGGTTCCCCCGGCACTTGCCGCCCCCGCATTCGGAGTCCGAGTAGCACTGGCCCCCGGCGGTGGTGCACTGGTTGCCGCGGCACTTTCCTCCCCCGCACTCGGAGTCGGAGTAGCACTGGCCGCCGGCCGTGGTGCACTGGTTGCCCCGGCACTTGCCTCCCGGGCACTCGGAGTCGGAGTAGCACTGGCCGCCCGCGGTGGTGCATTGGTTGCCCCGGCACTTGCCGCCGTTGCACTCGGAGTCCGAGTAGCAGTCGGCGACCGCGGGGAACGCGAACAAGGCAACGAAGAGGGCGAGCAGTGTCCCCCTCTCCCCTCGAGAGGGGAGAGGGTCGGGGTGAGGGGCCGTACTCATGACCAAAAGAGTACACCTCCTCCACTCAGAGGTAGCCTTCGCTCTCCCCGATGCGGCTCTCGACGCACCAGCTGTCTCTCCACTTCGGAGCCGTGCGAGCGCTGACGGAGCTCACCCTCGAGTTCCCGGTGGGCAGCCGCACGGTGCTCTGGGGCCCCGCGGGCGGAGGGAAGACCTCGCTGCTCAAGTGCCTCGCCGGGCTGGTGGCGCCGTCCTCAGGCGAGGTGCGGTGGGACGAGGTGCCGGTGAGCCGCCGCAGCGCGCAGGAGAAGCGCGACGCGCAGGTGGCCTTCGGGATGGTGTTCCAGAGCGACGCCTTGTTCGACTCGCTCACGGTGGCGGACAACGTGCTGTTGCCGTTGCGCAAGCGCCGGGTGCCCGAGGCCGAGGCGCAGGAGCGGGCCTACGAGGCGCTGCGCCGGGTGGGGCTCACCGAGGCCGCGCAGAAGCACCCGGAGAACCTCTCGGGCGGCATGAAGAAGCGCGCGGGCGTGGCGCGGGCGATCGTCGCGCGGCCGCAGGTGCTGCTGGCGGATGATCCCTTCGCGGGGCTCGATCCGGTGACGGAGCGATCGATCGCCGAGCTGCTGCTGGAGATCTCAGAGGGACGAACGTTGATCGTCGCCTTGCCTGATCCGCTGGCCTCGCTGCCGGCCGAGCGCACCATTCGCCTGGTCGCGGGGCAGGTGGCGTCGTGAGCTTCTTGCGCGCGCTGGGCGCCTTCTCCCTCTGGCTGTTGCGGCTCTTCGGGGCGAACGTGCTGGTGATCGGGCGCACCCTGCTCCACCTGCCGCGGCTCAACCTGGGCGAGCTCTCGCGGGCGTTGGTGTTGTTCGGCTATCGCTCGCTGCCGCTCTCGCTGGGGGCGGCCACCCTGATCGGCGCCACCGTGGTGCTGCAGGCGGGCGTGTACGCGACCAAGTACGGCGCGCGGCTGTACGTGGGCTGGGCGGCGGGGTTCGCGCTGTTGTGGGAGTTCGGCCCGCTGCTCCTGGGCCTGGTGATGGCGGCCCGCATCGGCGCGCGCAACGCGGCGGAGCTGGCGCTGCTCACGGTGAACGGCCAGATCGAAGGGCTCAAGGGGATCTCGCTCGATCCCTTTCGCATCCTGGTGGCGCCGCGGGTGGTGGCGAGCGTGCTCTCGGTGCTGGCGCTGACCACCACCACCTTCATGGTGGCGATCGGCTGGGAGGCGGTGGCGGCGTACTTCACGCTCGGCCTGCCGGTGCGGATCTTCTTCCAGGCGTTCTCCGACATGTTGCGCTGGGGCGATCTGGCGGGCGGCGTGATGAAGACGACGGCGTTTGGCCTGGCGATCTCGGTGGTGTCGACGGCGGCGGGCTTGCGGGCCACCGGCGGCGCGCGCGGCGTGGGCCAGGCGGCGGCTGCGGCGGTGGTCACCAGCTGCGCTGCGATCTTCACCCTGGACTTCCTGCTCACGCCGCTGCTGTCGAGGCTGTTCGGATGATCCAGACCCTCGGAGCGCAGGCGCTGCTCTTCACCCGATCGCTCAAGAGCGCGCGGCGGGAAGGCGTGATGTGGCGCGAAGTGCTGCGGCAGATGGCGGAGCTGGGCGCGTCGTCGAGCCTGCTGATCGGCGCGGGCATGGCGTTCTTCGGCACCGTGATGACGACCATCGCGTACGCCCAGGCGCGCAAGTACACGGGGAACATCACCGTGGTGGGGCCGGCGTACTTCGAGCTCATTCTTCGCGAGTTCGCGCCGATGCTGACCGCGCTGCTGGCGGCGTCACGGCAGGCGGCCTCGACCTCGGCCGAGCTGGGCGCGATGTCGGTCAACGAGCAGGTCGAGGCGCTGGAGCTGTCGGCCGCGGATCCGCTCGCCGAGCTGGTGGCCCCGCGGATCATCGCCTCGACCCTGACGCTGCCGCTGCTGACGGTGGTGGGGACCTGGTTCGCGACGCTCTCCGCGGTGGCGACGGTGACCTACGTGTTCGGGGCGGACGGGCGCGCCTTCATGGATCCCGCGATGGTGGATCCGGGCGACGTGGCGTGCGCGCTGGTGAAGTCGATCGTGTGCGGCGCCTTCATTCCGGTGGCCGCGTCGTTGCGGGGGCTGCGCGCGAAGGGCGGCGCGAGCGCGGTGGGCGAGGCGGTCACCACCGGCGTGGTGGAAGCGTGCATGGGCTGCCTCATCCTCGACTTCCTGGTGGCCGCGGTGTTCCTGATCATTGGCGTCTGAACTCTGTCCCCCTCTCCCCCGAGGGGGAGAGGGTCGGGGAGAGGGCTTGCGCGCAGTTCAGCTGCTCCCGCCTCGCTGGGCGGCAACCTGCACGGCGTCGCGACGCTCTCCACCGCATCGTGGGGATCTTCACGCTCGGCTCTAACGGCGGGATCACCGTGAAGGTCGACACCGACAAGCCGTACGCCTCGACCGAACGGAAGTTCGAGGTGAAGGAACTCTACCGACCCGAGTCAGCTGTGCTCGCGGCGGCCGCGACCAATTGAACGTCGCATCAAGGCCGGGCGCGCAGGGACGGCCTACCTTCGCTCCATGTGTGATGAATGGAAAGCGTTGCAGCGAGGCTGGGCTTCTTCGTGGGCGGCATCCTCAGCTTCTTCATCGGGCTCCTGCTCTCGCCCGCCTGGGAGATGGCCCACCTGACCATCGTTCCGACATGCATGGTGATGGGCGCGTTCGCCGGCCTTCTGTCCTCGCAGTCCTGGAAAGGAACGAGTGCGGCAACGCTCCTCGCGCTACTCACCACCGCCGGCATGGGCTGGCTGGCGCGGAAGAACCCCGACTGGGTCGTGCACCAGGCCATGCTCGCGGTCGCAGCAGGCGTGGGCGTGAGCGTGCTGGTGGGATTCGTCGCCCGCAAGCTGCCCTCGACGCGAGGCGTTCCGGGGAAGTGATCAGCTGCGA
>VFKJ01000920.1 GCA_009885595.1 Myxococcales bacterium
ATCAGGGTGAGCTTCTTCTGCTCCTCGCGCTGCTTCTCGAGCAGCACGCGGCGAGACAGCACGATGTTGCCGCGCTTCTTGTTGAACTTGATGACCTTGAACTTGAACTTCTCACCGATCAGCTTGTCCAGGTTGCGGACCGGCCGGATGTCGACCTGGCTGCCGGGGAGGAACGCCTTGACGCCGATGTCGACCTGGAGGCCGCCCTTCACGCGCCCGACGATGGTGCCCTTGATGATCTCATCGCCCTTCACCGCGGCCGAGATCTCGTCCCAGATCCGCATCTTGTCGGCCTTCTCCTTGGAGAGGACGACCATGCCCGTGTCATTCTCGCGGGACTCGAGGAACACCTGCACGGTGTCGCCCGGCTTGACGGCCACTTCGCCCTTGGCGGAAGTGAACTCGGAGATGGCGACCTGGCCTTCAGACTTGTAGCCGATGTCGACGATGGCGAACTCGGGCGTCACGCGAATGACGGTGCCCTTGATGACCTCGCCTTCCTTCACGAGGCCGGTTCGACCGCCCTCCTTGATGGAGGCCTCGAACATCGCTGCGAAATCTTCTTCACCTTCAAAGCCGGTCGACTGGTTGACGTTCTGCTGCATGTGATGGGTTGTCCTGGTACCGCGGAAAGGTGCTGCCACCCCGGGTTGAAAAAAGCCGACCCTTCGTGGCGCGTGGGGCAATCGCGCAACGAGAAGGAACACGCGTCAGGATGACGGGTGATGCCCGCGCGCTTAGGCGAATCAAGGGTGGGATGCAACCGCGCCCGCCAAGGGTTTCACGCCCTCCCGGGGGGGCACTGGCCGGCTTGATCTGAGGAGCGGCCCGCCTCCCCGAAAGGCGTAGGTTCCGCCCTGCTGGAACCGCTGAGCTGGCCCTCGACGTCTCAGCGCACCCGAAAGGCCGTGCCGTGACTTCTCTCCTCCTGTTGGCCCTGGTTGCGATCGATGCCCCCGTCACCCAGGTCACCGTCTTTACTGATCAGGCGAGGGTGGTGCGCACGGCGCAGCTCTCCGTCACCGGAAACCAGAGCCTCGAGTTTCCGCCCCTGCGTGACACCGCCGACGTGGCCTCGATGCGGGTGGAAGCGACCGGCGCCGAGGTCAAGCGCGTCGACATCGAGCGCATCGAGCCCGAGAAGCTGCGCACCGCAGAGGCGAAGCAGGTGCTGGTGGAGATCGACAAGGTCGACGTGGAGCTCGATCGGCTCAACCAGGAACGCAGCGCCCTCTCGAGCGTCCGTGACGCGCTGTTGCGGCTGGCGCCGGTGGCGCCCACGGGAGATCCCCTCAAGGCAGCGCCCAAGCTGAACTCAGCCGGCTGGTCGCAGGGCGCGCAGTTCTCCGCGGATCAGCTGGGCAAGGTGCAGGGCAAGCTGCGCGAGGGCGAGCGGGCGCAGAAGAAGGCGAACGAGCGCCGCGCGATGCTGCTCGACCAGGCGCGCAAGCTGGGCAACCCGCAGACCACCTCGGGCTGGAAGGTGGTGGCGCAGGTCAGCGGCAACGGGCCGGCCACCCTGACGCTCACGTACCTGGTGCGCGGCGCGCAGTGGACCCCCACGTGGGATCTGCAGCTGCAGCCCGACACCAACACCGTCAACCTCTCGCTGGCGGGGCTGGTGGCGCAGAGCTCAGGCGAAGACTGGACCAACGCCACGCTGCTCCTCTCCACCGCCATTCCCTCGCACGCGGTGAAGGTGCCCAAGCTCATGACGTGGAAGATCGGCGTCGCTGATCGCTTCATCCCCACGCCCACGCCGATGTACTCGCCCGTGGCCCCGCCGCCCCCCTCGCGCCCGCTCGCCCAGGCGCGCTCCGAGGAGGACCTGGTGCGCTCGCGGCTTCAGCGCATCGGCATCTCCACCACCACGCCCCAGGGACCGATGGGCGGCCTGGAAGGCTCGGGCAGCTTCGGCGGCGACGACTCTGGCGAGGCCGACGGCCGCTACAAGCAGCAGAAGGAGATCGACTTCGACAGTGAGGAAATCGAAGGCGAGCTGGTGCAGCCAGACTCGTACACCCGGGCCGGCAAGGACAAGATGAAGTACCCGGCCGCGCCACCTCCGCCCCCGCCGGCGCCGTCCCGAGCGCTCCAGTCCGCCCCGGGCAGGGTGCGCGCCGAGTCCATCAGCGTCGCGTCAGCGGGCATGCCTGAAGAGTCCGACGAGCAAGCGCCCATGCCGGTGTCCACCTTCTCCCTCGCCCCGCCGCCGGCGTGGCGGCCGCCCAGCTTCGGGGCCGACAGCCCGGTGACGCTGGCCGCCGGCTACGATCTCTCGTTCACCTCGCTGCAGAAGGAGACGGTTCCTTCCGAGCGTGGCTCCCGCCGGGTGGCGCTGTGGGCCGCGCAGTGGCCGGTGTCGGTCGAGCGCAAGCTCTTCCCCGCGCTCAGCCCCGACGCCTTCCTGGTGGCTGAGCTCAAGAACCCCTCCACCCAGGTGCTCCCCGGGGGCCCCGCGCAGCTCTACGTGGGGGCGGATCCCGCGGGCACCGCGCGCATCAAGCTGGTCTCGCCCGGTGAGTCCTTCACCCTGCCGCTGGGCATCGATCGCGCGCTCAAGCCCGTGCGCAACGTTCAGATCGTCGAGGCCACCCAGGGCGTGTTCACCAAGGAAGAGATCGGCACCTACACGGTGACCATCGAGCTCGCGAACCCCTACCGCGCGCCGGTGGCGGTGCGGGTGTCCGATCAGTGGCCGGTGACGGATCAGAAAGACGTGGAGACCAGGCTGGTCGACTCGAAGCCCACCGCCATCCAGGACGGGAAGAAGGGCGGCCTCGAGTGGCGCCTCACCATCGCCCCGCAGCAGAAGCAGGTGTTCTCCTTCACCTACACGGTCAAGCGCCCCAGAGGGTGGAAGCTGCAGCAGCAGGAGGTGGTGCGATGAACGCCCTCGTCCTCCTGCTCCTCGCCTCCACCGGCGCGCCCGATCGCGTGGTCGTCTTCCCCGATCGCGCGCAGGTCACCCGCGTCACCTCGATCACCTGCGGCCCGCGCGTGCCGGTGAGCTTCGAGAACATTCCCCCCAGCGCCGCGCAGGACTCGTTCCGCGCCCGCGTGCTGGGCGGCGCCATCGACGGCATGCGCGCCGAGTTGGTGAAGCAGGAGAAGGAGTTCAGCCCGAAGGCCGAGGCCCTGGTGAAGGCCCTCGAGGCCCTGCAGCTGGAGATCGAGAACACCAGCGACCAGCTCTCGCGCGCGCAGACGCAAACCAAAATGGGCCGGCAGTACACCGACGTGGCGACGCAGCTGGTCTCCCGCGAGCTCGCCGCCGAGCGGCCTGACGTGAAGAGCTGGCAGGCGGCCTTCGACACCTCGCTGGGCTCGAGCCTCACCGGCGCG
>VFKJ01000376.1 GCA_009885595.1 Myxococcales bacterium
GCCGAGGTGGTGGTGTCCGACACCGTGCTCAAGCGCGTGTGCGAGACCCGCAGCGCGGTGCTCACCGCCGACGCCATTCTCGACAGCCGGTTCTCGTCGTCGGAGTCCATCGTCGCCCAGGGCATTCGTTCCGCCATGGCCGTGCCCCTGCTCAGCAAGGGCGTGCTGCGGGGCGTGCTCTTCTGCGACACCCGCGAGCGCACCAACGCGTTCTCGGAGAAGGACTTGAAGGTGCTCTCGGGCATCGCCTCGCAGGCGGCGATCGCGCTGGAGAACAGCGAGCTGGCGCGGAAGATCGAGCAGGAAGTCGTCACCCGCGCCGAGCTGTCCCGCTTCCTCGCGCCCGCGGTGGCCGAGGCGGTGGTGTCCGGCAAGGTCGAGCTGTTGCGCGTGGGTCGCCTGGCCGAGGTCAGCTGCATCTTCGCCGACATCCGCGGCTTCACCTCGATGGCCGAGGCCGACAGCCCGCAGGAAACCGTCGCGATGTTGAACACCTTCTTCACCGCGATGGCGAACTGCATCTTCACGCATGAGGGAAACCTCGACAAATTCATCGGGGACTGCGTGATGGCCACCTGGGGGCCGCCGATCACCCACACCGACGACGCCAGCCGGGCGCTCAAGTGCGCGCTGGAGATGCTCGACGAGATCACCGCGATGAACGAGGCCCGGGTGGCCGCCGGCAAGAAGGCGATCGAGGTGGGCATCGGCGTCAACACCGGCCAGGCCGTCGTCGGCTACATCGGCAGCAACGAGCGCCACGAGTTCACCGCCATCGGTGACTCGGTCAACACCGCTTCCCGGCTCTGTGGCCTGGCCAAGGGCGGCGAGGTGCTCGCCAGCGACGTGACGGTGAAGCGCGCTGGTCCTGGCTTCAAGGTGGAGGCCGTCTCCGTGCTGCAGGTCAAGGGCAAGGAGAAGGGCGTGCCCGCGTACCGGGTCCTCGACTACACGGGCGCGTGATGAATGACGCGCGTTCCTCGCGGAGCGTCGTCGCGCAGTCCTGTCCCAACTGCGGGAAGCTCCATGACGTGGCCGTGTACGTGACCGGCCAGCCGCTGGTCTGCACCTGCGGCATCCGCTTCGAGGTCAAACGCAACGACGTGAAGACGGTGGCGCCCAGGGGCACCGAGACGGTGCTCGCCCGCGGCGTCGACGTGGTGTTGGAGAACACCTTCGCCAGCAGCAAGCCTGTCCCGAGCCGAGTCGAGGTGGGTCCGTTCGACGACGACGAGCCCACCAGCGCCTCGGTGGCACCCAGGGTGCCCGGGTACGAGCTGGTGGAGTTGCTGGGCAAGGGCGGCATGGGCGAGGTGTGGCGCGCCCGGCAGACCTCGCTGGGCCGGCTGGTGGCGGTGAAGCTGTTGCCGCCGCGCTTCGCCAGGGACCCCGAGTTCGTGGCGCGCTTCGACAAGGAAGCGCAGGCGCTCGCCTCGCTCTCGCACCCGGGGGTGGTGCAGATCATCGATCGCGGCCAGGCGGGCGATCACTACTTCTTCGCCATGGAGCTCGTCCCCGGCATCAACCTGCGGGAGATGATGGCGGCGGGGCGCCTGCCGGTGCGGGACGCCACCCGCATCGGCATTCAGATCGCCCGGGCCATCGACTACGCGCACGAGATGAAGGTGGTGCACCGCGATCTGAAGCCCGAGAACATCCTGGTGGACGCGCGCGGGCACGTGAAGATCGCCGACTTCGGCCTGGCGGGAATGAAGGGCAACGAGCGCGACATCGCGCTGACGGCCACCGCGGTGGCGATGGGCACCGTCAACTACATGGCGCCCGAGCAGCGCCGCGACGCCAAGAACGTCGATCACCGGGCCGACCTCTATTCCCTGGGCGTGCTGCTCTACGAGATGTTCACCGGCGAGGTGCCGCTGGGGCGCTTCAAGCTGCCCTCGCAGAAGGTGCCCGGGCTCGACGTGCGCGTCGACGAGGTGGTGGGGGCGCTGCTGGAGACCGAGCCCGAGGCGCGCCCGGGGCGGGCGAACCTGGTGGCCGAGGTGCTGGAGCAGGTGATGCCTTCCAGCGGGGCGCCGGCGCCGGCTGCTTCGCTGCCGCCCGCGGCGCAGCGCTCACCGCAGAGCCACCCGCCCTCCTTCGTGCTGCAGCCGGGCTCGGGGTGGAAGGCGGGGGTGTTCGTGCTGGGCGGGCTGCTGCTGCTGGGGTTGGCGGTCAAGCTGTGGCCCGAGAGCAAGGCCCCCACGCCCGCCCCGGCGGCGCCGCCCGCCTGGTACCGCGACAGCGACGACGACGAGATGTTCTCCAGCCTCACCCAGGACGGGGACGCGTTCACCTTGGGGTTCGAGCCGGTGGGCGAGGGCGGGGAAGACATCAACCTGCACAGCGGGCTGTGGCGGGTGGAGGACGGAATGCTCACCGCGGTGCAGTACGGCGGGCCCATGCAGCACGAGGTGCTGGTGCCGCGCGCGTACGTGGCCAAGCGGTACTTCCTGGCGGATCGGCTTGACGTCTCGGTGGACGTGACCGTCGAGCCGCTGCCCGCCGAGTTTCCGCGGGTGGACCTGGAGACGGAGCAGCACTTCGCCGAGTTGGCGTTTCGCATCAACGATCTGCAGCTGAGCGTGTTCGCGATTCCCCGCACCGACATGCGCCTGGGCTGGCGCTACTTCAAGAAGGACGGGCAGAAGGTCGACGGCAACTCCACGGATGATCTGAAGGGGCTGCAGGCTGACCCGGTGCCCGTCCCCCCCGGCAAGTTCCGCATGCGGCTCAAGCTGACGGCGCTGAAGAACGGTGACGTGAATGCCGAGGCGTTCATGAACAGCACCCGGGTGACGCGGCAGGTGCTGCCGGGCCTGGCGGGGCAGGTGGGGAAGGTCGCCCTCGGCTGCCGCAATCACGTGTGCAAGTTCGACAACCTCACGGTCGATGGGGAGGTCGGGCAGCGGCCGGCGCCGCGCTCGAACTGATCGACTGCCAACGAAACTGCCTCCCTCTCCCCGCGGGGGAGAGGGTCGGGGAGAGGGCTTGCCAGCTCACTTCGCCTGGCACACCGACTCGACACACCCGCACTCCACCGTCGTGGGTGGATGCTGCACCTCGCAGCCTTCGAGGGTGACGAACCAGTTGCCGTCCCTGGGAACGCACGACGCAGAAGGATGACAGCGGTTGGTGAGGATGAAGCAGTCGGCATCGGCTGAGCACGCCGGGCAGAAGCCAGCATCAGTCGCCGGCTGATCCACGCAGGGACTGCCGAGCTTCTGCGGTTCCAGCAGGCACCCCGAGATCAGCAGCAGGAGCAGTGTCGTTTTCGGCAAGCCCTCTCCCCGACCCTCTCCCCCGCGGGGGAGAGGGAGACAGATCATTCTTCCGCGACGCCGAACTCCTTGAGCTTGCGCGCCAGGGTGTTGCGCCCGATGTCGAGCCACTTCGCCGCCAGGGTGCGGTTGCCCTTCGCGCGCTCCAGCACCGACAACACGTGCCGCCGCTCGACCTCGGCCAGGGTGGCCACCGGCGCGTCCTTCCCCAGCGAGATGGGCGGAGGGGGCAGCAGGCTGCGCCCCGCATCGGGCAGCGGCAGGTGCTCCAGAGCACCTCGCCCTCGCACAGCACCACCGCGCTCTCCACGCAGTTCTCCAGCTCGCGCACGTTGCCCGGCCAGTGCCAGGCCTTCAGCCGCTCCAGCGCCTCCAGCGACAGGTGCGGCTCGCGGCTGAGGTGATGCCGCTTGGTGGCCTGCGCGATGAAGTGCCGCGCGAGGCGCTCGATGTCCTCGGGCCCGCGCGCGCGCAGCGGAGGCAGCCCCAGCTCCACCACCTTGATCCGGTAGTACAGGTCTTCGCGGAACCTCCCCTCGCGGACCATCTGCGCGAGGTCGCGGTGGGTCGCCGCCACGATCCGCACGTCGACCTGCACGGTCTGGGTGCCGCCCACGCGCTCGAACTCGCGATCCTGCAGCACGCGCAGGAGCTTCCCCTGCACGGGCATGGGCAGCTCGCCGAGCTCGTCGATGAACACCGTGCCGCCCGAGGCCACCTCGAACTTCCCGGGCTGCCGCGCCTCGGCGCCGGTGAACGCGCCCTTCTCGTGCCCGAACAGCTCGTTCTCGATCAGCGAGCCGGGCAGGGCGGCGCAGTCGACCTTCACGAAGGGCTTGGTGCGACGGCGGCTGTTGACGTGCACGGCGCGCGCGACGAGCTCCTTGCCGGTGCCCGACTCTCCGCGCAGCAGCACGGTGGCGTCGGTCTGCGCGGCCTTCTGAATGGTCTTGTAGATCGCCCTCATCGGCGCCGACTCGCCGATCACCTTGTTGAAGAAGTACCCGACGGGCTGCTCCGGGCGCTCCCGGGCGCGCATCAGCTCGGTGTAGAGCGAGGTCGCCTGCAGCGCCTGGCTCACCTGCGCGGAGATGCCCTTGAGCCGCTCTTCGTCTTCGGGCCCGAAGATGCCGCCGCCCAGGCGGTTGAGCACCTGCAGCACCCCGAAGATGGTGTTCTGCGCGTCGACGAGCGGCACGGCGAGCAGCGACGAGGTGCGGTAGCCGGTGATCTTGTCGATGTCGGGGTTGAAGCGGCGCTCGTCCTTGGTCGCTGGAATGTTCACCACGCCGCCCTCCTGCGCGACGTGGCCGGCGACGCCCTGGCCCAGCTTGAGGCGAATCTGCTTCAGCTCAGGCAGGTGCGCGGCGCGGCTGAAGATCTCCCCCCGGGGGAAATCGACCAGGTACAGGGTGCCGCGATCGGCCTGCATCGAGTGCGCGATGCGATCGACGAGGTGGTGGAGGAACTCGTCGAGGTTGACCTCCTGGCCGACCAGCCCGCCGACGGACAGCACCACTGCGGAAGGATCGTCGGTCTTGGTCTTCGACATCTCGAGGAGCAGCGAGTCCAGCCGCAAGGAGGCGGCTGTGCAAGGCAATCCGGAATCGGCGGCCGTGGCGAGCACGCCGGAGCGGAGCCGGTCTGGCGGAACGCCAGGCGAGCCAGGCTCGGAGCGAAGCGGAGAACTGGCCGAGGCGTAGCGACCCGGTAGCACGGTCACCCCAGGGTGATGCGCTTGTTCTCGCGGGCGGGCTCGCTGGCGGCGAAGTAGTGGCGGGCCTCCTCGGCCATGTCTTCCACCTGGGTGTCGACGTGCCCCGGGTCGTGGTGGAAGAGGAACAGCCGGCCCGCGCCCACGGACTGCGCGATGCGCGCGGCGTCGATGTTGGTGGAGTGCCCCCAGCCCTTCTTCGGCGGCCCCACGCGCCCCTCGTACTCGTCGCGGGTGTACTGCGCGTCGAGCACCAGCGCGTCGACGCCTTCGAGCACCCGGCCCACCTTCGCCTCCAGCGACTCCAGCGTCATCTCCACGTCGGTGCAGTAGGCGAAGCGGCAGCCGTCGGCCTCCACCAGGTAGCCGATGCAGCCCTGCGGGTGCGGCAGCTCGAAGGGGGTGATGCGGAACGGCCCGGTCTCGATCACCCCGCCGGGCAGCGCCGAGCGGAAGTCCAGCTTCGCGCGCATGGCGGCCAGGGGGACGGGGAAGTTCGGCGGCTCCATCTGCTTGCGCAGCACCGACTGCAGCTGCTGCTCACCGTCGGCGCCGGGCCCGTACATCGTCAGCTCGGTGGTGGGCAGGAAGGCCGGGGAGAAGAAGGGGAAGCCCTGCACGTGATCCCAGTGCAGGTGCGAGAAGAGCATCGTCGCCTTCACCGGCGGCGACTTGATGAGCGAGTCGCCCAGGCTGCGCAGCCCGGTGCCCGCGTCGAAGATCAGGCGGTGTCCCCGGCTCTCCAGCTCCAGGCACGAGGTGTTGCCTCCGATCTTCGCGACGTTTGAACCCGACGACGCCACGCTGCCACGTACACCCCAGAATCGAACGTCCATCGGAGCACTCCTGGTTGGCTACGACGGGAAGGTCGCAGTCGCAGGGGCCTTCAGCAGGCGCAGTGCCAACCGCTAAGCGGTTGATGCGAGGGTTCCCAGGTCACGAGCTGCGCCAGGGTGGATCGCGCCGTGCTCGGAAACGGATCAGGGGTCCGGCGCGAGCCAGGGTCGCAAGCCCGAAAGGGCGTGGTCTGGCCAGATCTTCGCTCGTGCTCGACGCGAACCGGCCCCTTTGGCCTCCTCCGCCCGGTCGCTCTGGGCACATGGCTTCGTGATGGACGCACGGGGTCCGGTGCGTGCTTTTGAGCGCGTCACCGCGGCTTAC
>VFKJ01000797.1 GCA_009885595.1 Myxococcales bacterium
GTCACGTCGGCCCCGCGCGCCTCTGACGATGGGGTCCGACCGCGACACGGCGCTCGATCGCCCCGCTTCACCGGAGGCCGACACCCCGGCCCCGGGGAGCGCGCCCGCGAACTGCCCCGAGTGCGGGAAACAACTCCAGTCCGAACCCAACTACTGCCCGGCCTGCGGGGCCGATCTGCGCGGCCTGTCCGGTGACTCCGACACGCTCGACGGGCCGCTCAAGGAGAAGTTGATCGACAACCGCTACCGCGTGCTCGAGAAGCTCGGCGAAGGCGGGATGGGCGCCGTCTACAAGGTCGAGCACGTGCGCATGGGCAAGCTCGCCGCGCTCAAGCTGATGCGGCCCGATCACGCGGTGGACAAGGCGCTCAAGGGCCGCTTCCTCCAGGAAGCGCGGGTGGTGGCCAGGCTCTCTCACCCGAACACCGTGCAGGTCTTCGACTCCGGCGAGCTGGAAGACGGCAGCCTCTTCATCGCGATGGAATACGTGCCCGGCAAGGACCTGGCCTGGCAGCTCAAGGCCCATGGTCCGCTGGGTGAAGGCCAGGCCGCCACCATCGGCGTGCAGCTGCTCGCCTCCCTGCAGGAAGCGCACGAGGCCGGCATCATCCACCGCGACTTGAAGCCCGCGAACGTGATGCTGGTGCGGCGGCGCAAGTCGGGGGAGGACCAGGTCAAGCTGCTCGACTTCGGCATCGCCAAGCTGCAGGAAGCCGAAGGCCGCAAGTCCACCACCGGCGACTTCATCGGCACGCCCGCGTACATGTCGCCCGAGCAGATCCGCGGCGAGAACCTCGACGCCCGCAGCGATCTCTACTCGCTGGGCTGCCTGCTCTTCGAGCTCGTCTCAGGGCGACAACCCTTCGAGGGGCCCACGCCCATCAGCATCCTCACCCAGCACTACGAAGCGCCCATCCCCCGCGTCACCGAGGTCAAGCGCGACGCCGCCGTCTCTCCTGCGTTCCAGGCGGTGCTCGACAAGGCGATGGCCAAGCGCGCCACCGATCGCTGGCGCGACGCCGAGGCGATGCGGGTGGCCCTCGAGCAGCTGCAGAAGAGCCTGGGCAGCAAGCCCGCCGAGTACACGCCCATGCCCGTCGAGCTCGCCGACAAGATGTTGTCGAGGGAAGACTTCGACCAGTTCGAGCGCCAGCTCAAGCTGCGCCGCTCGCTGGCGCCCTTCGTGGCCCTGCTGGTGCTCGGCCTCGCCGCGCTGGGCGGCGTCAAGCTGCTGCACAGCACCGGCGCCGAGGTGGTCTCGAACCACGAGGTCGAGCCGAACGACACGGTGCAGCAGGCGACGCACATTCCCCTGGGGGCCGCGGTGCAGGGCGCCATCGGCGCGTCCGCGGGTGAAGGCGATCGCGATCTCTACGTCGCCACCGTCGCCGCGGGACCGCACCGCTTCACCCTGTCTGCGGTCGCCGACTTGAACCTCGCCGTCGAGGTGCTGCAGCTGGAGAAGCAGCTGAAGGAAGACGGCAGCTCCAACGGCGAGAAGCTGGTGCGCAAGCTCTTCCTCGACGACTCCGGCCCGGGCGAAGGGGAGCGCGTCGACGGGCTGCTGCTCTCGGCCGGCGAGGTCTTCCTGCGGGTGGTGGAGCGGCCCTTCTGCACCGAGGCCAACCGACCCAGCCGCGAGAAGTCGCTGGTGCCCTACACCGTGGTGCTCGAGCCCCTCGCCACCGAGGCGCTCCCCGAGGTGGAGCCCAACGACACGCCCTCTACCGCGCAGGCCCTGCCGCTGACCCGCGCGGTGCTCGGCTGGAGCGGAGACCGCGTCGACCTGGACAAGCTGGGCGCCATGCGCCCCGACGCGCCCTTCTCCGCCGCCGACTGGTTCAAGGTCGAGGGCCCGGCCGACGCCCTGGTGATGGTGGCCATCGTGCCGCCCGAGCGCGGCACCCTGCTGGTGGTCGACGGCGCGGCGCTGGAGGCGTTCCAGAAGCGCGTGCTCAAGACGCTCCCCGTCACCTCGGTCAAGGCGGTGCCCCAATGGCTCGAGCTCAAGCCCATGGCCGACGGCCAGCGGCGGGTGCGCGTGCTCTCCGGCGAGGACCTCCTCCCCGGTTCCGAGTATTGGCTGGCCGCGGGCATGGGCGGGGACAACGGGCTGGCCGGGGTGATCGACCTGGGCCGCCAGCTCGAGACCCGCTCCCGGCTGGAGACCCGCCGCCTGCTGCTCGAGGCCACCCGCCAGCGCTTTGCGGGCTCCAGCGATCTCACCCGTCTGGGCGAGAACTGACGGTTCGCTTCCTGCGCTCCGCTGGTCCCCGGCTGATCCCTCCGTGATACACGCAAGGCAGGGCTCTCGATGACGGACACGAACCAGGTGCTCCTCGTAGGTGGCAGTGACGCCGATGCCACGCGCATCGGCGAAGTCCTGCGCGCCGCGGGGCACCCGGCCGAAGTGCTCCGAGCCCGCGGGCTCGACCAGGCGGGAAAGGTGCTCGCCTCGAAGCCGCCGCTGCTCTGCCTGGTGGTCGCGCTGGACGAGGGGGTGGCCCCGGCGCCCGAGTGGCGCGCCCTGCTCGACCGCGCCGGCCTCGACGCCCCCCTGCTCGCGCTCGGAGAGCTCGAGCAGGAGCCCACCATCGCCCGCTGGCTGGCGGAAGGTGCGCACGACTGGCTCTTCCGCCCGCACCTCTCCGGGCTCTCCGCGGTGCTGGTGCGCCTCGCCCGCGAGCGCCGCGAGGCGGCCACCCGCGAAGCCGCCGAGCGCCGCTGGCGCGAGAGCACCAGCGAGCTGGTGGCGCTCGCCCGCAGCCCACGCTTCCGCGGCGATGACTTGAAGGCCGCGCTGACCGAGATCGACGAGGCCGCGGTGCGGGGCATCAACGCCGCCCGGTGCGGGGTCTGGCTCTTCGACGAGGCGCGCACCACCATCAGCCAGCTCGACGTCTTCGACACGCGCTCGGGCACGCACTCGTCTGGCAAGCAGCTGGCGGTCAGCGAGCACCGCGTCTGGGTCGAGGCGCTCCAGTCGCAGCGGCTGCTCGCCGTCTCCGACGTCCGCAACGACGAGCGCACCCGCTCTCTGGTCGAGGTCTCCTTCGGGCCGTCCGGCGTGGGCGCCACCATCGACGTCGCCCTGCGCCTGCGGGGCGAGCTGGTCGGCGCGCTCTGCCTCGAGCACGTCGGCGGGCCTCGCCGCTGGCACCCCGGTGAAGAGTCCTTCGCGGGCGCGCTGGCTGATCTCGTCTCCCTCGCCCTCGAAGGCGCGGAGCGCTTTCGCGCCGAGTCCGCCCTGCTGGAATCGCAGCGCCGCTTCAAGGATCTCTTCGAGCACTCGAACGACTCCCTCGTGCTCTACCGGGTCGAGCCCGGCGGCCGGGTGGTCTGCGAAGACCTGAACCGCGCCTGCGAGCAGCTCAGCGGGCTTTCGCGCGCGCAGGCCATCGGGCGCTCCGCCACCGACGCCTTGTCCCCCGCCGCGGCGCAGCTCCTCGAGGCCCGCTGGGGCGAGGCCATTCGCACCAGGTCGGTGCTGGTCTTCGAGCACGAGCTGCCGCTGCCGGCGGGGCTGCGCTGGGTGAACACCGCGCTGGTGCCGATGATCGACGACGCCGGCCACGTCTACCGCCTGGCGGCCATCTCCCGCGACGTCACCCGGGCGCGCGAGGCCGAGGCGCTGCAGCGCAGCCTCGAGGCGCAGATCGCCGAGTCGCAGAAGAGCGATGCGCTCGCGCGGCTCGCCTCGCACATCGCGCACGACGTGAACAACCTGCTCACGGTGATCGTCGCCCACGCGCAGCGCCTCCAGGGCGTGCCGGGCAAGTCTGCGGAGGTGGCGCAGGCGATTCTCCAGGCCACCGGGCGCGGGCGCGAGCTCACCCAGCAGGTGCTCACCTTCGGCCGCCGCCGTCCGCCCGAGCGCAAGCCGCTCGAGCTGGGCCCGCTGGTGCACGAGACGCTCAAGCTGCTCGAGCCCACCGCCGGCGGCATCACCCTGCGCGAGTCCGTCGCGCCGCGCGTGCCCCGCGTGCTCGCCGATGCGGGCCAGCTGCACCAGGTGCTCACCAACCTCTGCACCAACGCGCTGCAGGCGATGCCCTCGGGCAAGGGCACCCTCACCGTCACCCTCGAGCCGGTGGAGGTCGACTTCGCCTTCGCCTCCCGCCACCCCCCGCTGGAGGCCGGCGCGTGGGTGCGCCTGACCGTGGCCGACGATGGGGTGGGCATGGACGAGCTCACCAGCCACCGCATCTTCGAGCCCTTCTTCTCCACCCGCCTCGATGGCAGCGGCACCGGCCTGGGGCTGGCGGTGGTGCAGAGCATCGTGCAGGGCCACGACGGCGCGGTGGTGGTGGACAGCGCGCCCGGCCGCGGCACCGCCTTCCACGTCTACCTGCGCTCGCTCACCGAAGAGCTCACCCGGCCCGGCACCGGCCAGCACCTCATGCTGGTCGACGATCACCCGGGCATGGCGCGCGTCTCGGCCCGCCTGCTGGAGACGCTGGGCTACCGCACCACGGTGTTCGACGACCCCCGCGAGGCGCTCAAGGCGTTCCGCGCTGCGCCCAGGGGCTTCGACGCGGTGCTCACCGATCTCTCCATGCCGCAGATGAGCGGCGAAGAGTTCACCCGCTCGCTGCGAGAGCTGCGCCCCGAGGTGCCGGTGATCGTCTCCTCGGGCATGGCCTCGGAGCTCGACGATGCCGCCCGCCAGCGACTGCGCATCAGCGCGGTGCTGGTCAAGCCGTGGCGCCTCGAAGAGGCGGTGGCCGCGCTGCAGCGCGCGCTCGGCTGACCTCTTCGAAGCATCAGGTAGTAGAGACTTGAAAGCCTCGAACCAGCGTCATTGATGACTCGAGCTGCGCGCGCGGCGGCAGCCCGGTAGCGAAGAGCGTCGATGGAAGGCAACGACCGGCAGCGCTGGTACCTTGAAGGGCACGATGGCGCGAAGGCCACCAGAGATCCCCGTCAACGAGCAGGCTCGCCTGCTCAAGCTGGGGGAGTACCAGGTGCTCGACACCGCCCCTGAGCCTTCCTTCGACGCCCTCACCGCGCTGACCGCGTACGTGGCGGGCACCCGCATGGCGCTGGTGTCGCTGGTCGACGCGCACCGCGTCTGGTTCAAGTCGCGTCACGGCATCGACGTCACCGAGCAGTCGCGCGACACCTCGTTCTGCGCGCACGTGGTGGCCAACGAGGTGCACCTGCTGGTGCCCGACGCCACCCTCGACCCGCGCTTCGCCGACTACCCCGCGGTGACGGGCGAGCCGAACGTTCGCTTCTACGTGGGCTTCCCGCTGCGCACCTCCGACGGCTTCGTGCTCGGCACCCTGTGCGCGTTAGACCCGCAGCCCCGCGAGCTCACCTCGCAGCAGCGCGAGCTGCTCAGATCGCTCGCGCACCTGGTGGTGGACCAGCTCGAGATGCGGCGCCAGGGCCTGCAGCTGCGCACCCGCCAGCACGCGCTGCAGAGCGATCTGCGTCACACCTCTGACGAGGCCTCGCGCCTGCAGAGCATCCTCTCCAGCGCCAGCCTGGCCATCATCGAGACCAACCCCGATGGCGTGATTCGGGAGTTCAACCCCGCGGCGGAGCGCCTGATCGGCTACGCCGCCGACGAGCTGGTGGGCAAGACCACGCCCCTGGTGTTCCACGATCGCCTCGAGGTGACCGCGCGCGCCAAGGAGCTCACCCGCGAGCTGGGCGTGCTGGTCGAACCGGGCTTCGGCGTCTTCAAGGCGAGGCTCGAGCGCGGGCTGACGGACGATCGCGAGTGGATCTACGTTCGAAAAGACGGCTCACGCTTCCCCGCGCACCTGTCGCTCTCGATGCGCCGCGATCTCACCGGGGAGATCATCGGCTACCTGGGCATCCTCAGTGACCTGAGCGCGCGCCGGGAGATCGAACACCGGCTGCGCCACCACGGCTCGGTGCTGCAGCTCGGCTCGGACGTGGCGCGGGCCTTCGCCACCACTGCCTCGCTGCCGCGCGCGCTGCAGGCCTGCGCGGAGGCCATGGTCACCAACCTCGACGCCGCCTTCGCCCGCATCTGGACGCTCGACGAGAAGGAGAACGTGCTGGTGCTGCGGGCCAGCGCCGGCCAGTACACCCACCTCGATGGTCCGCACGCGCGCGCGCCGGTGGGCAAGTTCAAGATCGGGCTCATCGCCCAGAACCGCCTGCCGCACCTGACGAACTCGGTGATCGACGACCCAGAGATCTCGGATCGCGAGTGGGCGCGCCGCGAGGGCATGGTGTCCTTCGCGGGGTACCCGATGTTGCTGGGAGACCGGGTGATCGGGGTGCTGGCGATGTTCGCCCGCCACCCGCTCTCACCCACCGTGCTCGAGGCGCTCGCCGTAGTGGCCACCAACGCCGCCGTGTGGATCGAGCACCACGACGACTGAGCTCAGCGCTGCTGGTGGATCGCCATGATGGGGTAGCGCATCTGCGAGTAGCTCACCTTTTGGCTGCCGTCGGGGTTCACGTTGTTCGAGCCGATGAAGAGCGGCCGCCCGTTCTGCCACCCCGCGAAGAGCACCACGTGCTGGCCGCCGGGGGTGCGCATCGAGACCACGTCACCGGGGCGCGCCTGGCTGAGCGAGACGCGGCGGAAGTTCGGGTCGCGATCGAGGTTGCCCATCAGGCCGTAGACCGAGGCGCTGCCCTGGCTCTGGCGAATCTGGCCCGAAGCGATGAGCGTGCCGGAGACGAAGTTGGCGCAGTTGACGTTGTTGGGCACCCAGTCCTGCATCGCGCGGCCGACGGGGTTGCCCGAGACCTTCAGGTCGCGCGCGTTCCAGCCGAGGTACTGGCGCGCGAGATCGTACGGGCGGCTCGCGCCGGCGGGACGCGGCGAAGTGTCGGGCGCACCCGAAGGCCCCGAGGGCGCCGACGGGCGGGAAGGCTGCGAGGGCCGGGAAGCGCCGGGCTTGGCGCTGGTGAACTCGTCGCGCGACCCGGGCACGTTGAGGGTGCGCCCCGCGTAGATGAGGTTCGGGTTGGAGATGGTCGGGTTCGACTTCATCAGCGACGACACCGAGGTGCCGTAGCGCTGGGCGATGCCTGACAACGTGTCTCCGGTACGAATGCGGTAAGCGCTCATGGTGAAGAGATTATCGGGTTGGGCAACCCGGCGGATTCGTTGATTCTTGGAAAAAGTGAACGCGTCGCAGAGGCGCCTTCGTAAGTCCGCGGCGCCTCGACATGAAGTGTTCGGCCTACATCGGCGCCTTCAGCGCTCGAAGTCGACCCCGGCGCCCGCGGAGAAGGACACGCCGCGGATCAGCGAGCCATCGACCTGGGGGAAGAAGACGGTGCCGCCCTCGCCCAGCACGTAGAAGCTGGGGAAGAGGCGCCAGCGCAGGCCGGCGTTGAAGGCGAAGCGCGGCTGCTGCGCGACCCCCAGGATGGTGGTGCGCGCGGTGAGGAAGAACCAATCGTCCAGCAGGGCGATCGACAGGCCGCCGTCGAGGTCGAGGCGGTTCCAGAAGAAGTACTCGGCCGCCGCATCGAAGCTGATGCGGGTGCCGATGCCGACGCGCAGCTCGCCGAAGACCGAGAGGCCGTCGGGCAGCAGGGCGCTGCCGATGGACTCGCCGCGGTAGCCGAGATCGACGAAGCGTTGCAGCTCGTACATCGGGCCGAAGAACCCGTGGCGGAAGCCGCCCGCCTGCTTGCGCAGCTCGACGCGGGTGGAGAAGCCGATCTCCTTCACGTTGGCGTCGAGCGCCATGCCGACCAACAGGCCGAGGTCGCCGGTCTCGTTGGCGCGCGTGCCGGTGCCGGCCATCACCATCCACCGCAGCTCTTTGCTGCGCACCAGCACCGCGCTGGCGTCGAGGTGCAGCAGCGTCACCGGCGGCAGGGTGAGCGGCGCGACTGCACGATCGGGCCTGAAGGGCCGCCCCGCGAGGTTGGCGTCGTGCACCAGCTCGATCGCGAGCAGGTAGCGATCCTTCAGGGTGGGGTCCGGGGAGAAGGTGCCGCCGATGTCCCAGGCGAGCTCGCCCGCGAAGAGCCGGGCGCCGAGAATGTCCGAGGCGAAGAACTCGGCCCGCACCGGCCCCGCGCGCAACACCGCGGTCCCGCTGGCCGGGTGATAATCAGGGTTGGCCTGGTTGCCGTAGCGCCACACCAGGTGGCCCAGGCCCAGTGACTTCTTCCGCGCGGGGCCCAGGCGCAGGTGAAAGACGCTGGTGTCCTTCGCGATGCGCAGCGATTGCAGAATCTGTCCGAAGTCGGAGAGCTCGTCCCAGTCGGCGCCGCGCAGCACCTCGCCCACGTCGCTTGGGCGGTTGAGCGCCGGCGTGTCGATGAGGCGCAGGCGGAAGGTCGGACCCAGCTCGATGCCGAAGACGTCACCGACGCCGAAGCCGATGACGGGGTGCAGCGCGGTCATCAGGTCGAAGCCGTTCTCTGCGAAGCCCGAAGGGAAGAGGCCTAAGTCCGCCTCGGCGGCCCCGTGAAGAGTGAGCTGCGAGGGGGCTTCCACCCCGGCGTCAGCGGCCGGCGGGGGGGCCGGAGTGGCGGTCACCACGGGCCCGCTCACCGGCGGCGGCACGATGGGCTGGGGCTGGGGCTGCGGCGCGGGGCTGGAGTCTGGGGGCGGGAGCGGCACCGCGAGGTGCAACACGGGCTCAGGCCTGCCCTGAGCGCTGTCGAAGGGCCCACCGTCGACCGCGTCGTCCACGCCGCCGTCCGGGAGGCTCGCCGAGGCAAGGAGGAGGAGCGCGAGCCACATCGCCCGGCAGCCTAACCGCTACGCGCTCACTTCGGTTGCGACACGACCAACCACAGGTCGCCGCCGTCGTGTGCCCCGGCCGGAGCGGACAAGGTCTTCTCTTTGGCCAGCGAATACACGGTCTCGACCGAAGGCGTCTTCACCTTCACGGTGGCGACGTTGTCCTTGAGGCCCTGGAGGGTGAGCTCAGCCTGCTTCTGATTGGGCAGCGCGATCGTCTGCAGCGTGTTCTGCACCAGCTGCAGCTTCTTCGAGTCGAGCTTCTTGA
>VFKJ01000412.1 GCA_009885595.1 Myxococcales bacterium
CGCCCTCGAGGGCGGGTACAACAACTGCCTCTTCTGCGCGACCCTGCGCCGCGGCTGTACCTCGGGCACCACCCTCAGCTGCACCGGCGGCACCTACCTGGGCCAGACCGGAACCATGTCGGTCAGCAGCGCGCCCCGCACCGCGAGCGGGACCTTCAGCGGCAGCCTGAGCCAGGTCACCTTCCTGGAGTGGGACTTCACCAACGACGTCGCGATGTCCGGCGGCCGCTGCTTCATCCTGCCCTCGGCGAGCCTCACCGCGACCGTGGTTCCGTAGCGGTGCAGTAGGCTCCGCGCAGTGTCTCTCGAGCCCGGCACCAGAGTCGGTCGCTACACCATCTCCCGCCTGGTGGCTCAGGGCGGGATGGCCGAGGTCTATCGAGCCGAGCAGGACCTGACGGGCGGCATCGTTCGCCCGGTCGCGGTGAAGGTCATTCGGCCCGAGTATTCCGAGTCGAGTGACTTCCGCGAGATGTTCCTCGACGAGGCGCGCACCGCGTGCACGCTGAGCCACCCGAACATCGTGCACATCTACGAGGTGGGCGAGACCGACGACGGGCTGCTCTACATGGCGATGGAGCTGGTCTCCGGAGAGACGCTCGCCACGGTCAATCGCACCTTGCGCTCGCAAGACGAGCGCTTCTCCGACGAGGCGCTCTTCAGCATCGGCATCCTCACCTGCAGCGCGCTCGACGCGGTGCACGCGCTGAAGGTGGAGAGCGGGCACGCGAACCTGGTGCACCGCGACGTCTCTCCGCACAACCTGCTGCTCTCGACCTCGGGCAGCTTGAAGCTGATCGACTTCGGCATCGCCAAGGCCGCCACCAACCGCAACCTCACCCTGCCCGGCGTCACCAAGGGCAAGGCGGGCTACTTCTCGCCCGAGCAGGCGATGGGCAAGAAGCTCGACGGGCGCAGCGATCTCTTCTCGCTGGGCATCACCCTCTACAAGCTGGCGTCGGGCGGCACCCCCTTCGACGACTACAAGAACCACGCAGAGCGCCACGCGGCGCTGGTGCGCGGCCAGTGGAAGGATCTCGACGAGTTCTACCCGGGGCTGCCCGACGGCTTCTACGCGGTGGTGAAGCGCTCGCTGGGGGTGAAGCCGGAAGAGCGTTTCCAGACGGCCCGCGAGATGCGCGAGGCGCTGGAGCGCGCGGCCTTCGACGCGCACATCCGCATCGGGCAGTCGAGCCTGATGGGCTACCTCGACGACGACGGCGAGGTGACCGCGGAGGGCGGCAGCCGGATGTCGGCCTTCCCCGGCATCACCGCCGGCCCCAGCATCACCGCGCTGGCGATGGCGACGCCGACTCCGCAGCCGGCCAGGCTCACCGTGCAGCAGCGCCACGCCACCGAGCGGCTGCCTCCGATGGAGCCCAGCGAGGGTGGCGGCCACCGCAAGGGCCTGCTCATCGGCGCCTTCATCCTCGCGGTGGCGCTGGGCGTGGGCGCGACGGTGGCGCTGCTGGGACCTGCCAGCGAGCCGCTGGTGGTGACGCCTCCCCCCCCGCGCGTGGTGGACAAGGTGCAGCCCCGGGTCGAGCCGCCGCGCGATCCGCCCCTGCTGACCGCGGAGCCGCCCAGGCCCGTGGTCGACGCCGGTGAGGCGCGCGTGGAGGTGGAGGTCGAGGTGGCGCCCACGCCGACGCCGCCCCCGAAGCCGAAGCAGCCGCCCAGGCCGAAGGTAGTGGCGCAGGTGAAGCCGCCGCCGGAGAAGCTCGACCCTCCGCCGCCCCCGGTGGTGAAGGACGAGCCGATTCCCGAGGGCCGGGGGAAGCTGGTGATCAGCGTGGGCGACAACACCGCGCGCCACATCATCACCGTGCAGGGTGAGGAGTGGGGCACGCCGCCGATGAACCGCAAGGTCTCCAGCGGCTTCTACAAGGTGTCGGTGAAGCTCGAGAACGGCACCACCAGCACCTTCAAGGCCGCGGTGCTGCCCGACAAGACGACCGTGCTGACGCTCGATCCCACGAGCCTGCGCTGGTCCTCGCGCAGCCAATAGCGGGTAGCCTTCGCTCCGTGAGCGACTCGGGAAACGGAACCCTCAGCGACACGCGGTTGGAGAGCACACGGGCTTCAATAGCCTGGTTCGCGCGGTAACAGCGGACAGCGGCGCAAGGCAATTGTCCGCAGATGAGGTCAAGGAAGAGTACAAGACTGCTGCCATCAAACTCGCCGATACGATTGATACGACCGTTACCGTGGTTGGCGTGGTTGGCGGGCTCCACGCAGCAGGCAAGATGGCTGCGTCGGGCGCCCCAGCCCTGCGCCTGCAGCTCGGCGACGGCGGCGAGGCCGCGACTGGGAGTTAGCGCTGTTTCCTTGGCACCGGGACCGTCTTCACCTTCTGGGAGGGCCAGCCCTGCAGCTGACGCACCGCCCAGGCGGCATCTTCGATGTGACACTCGGCGCACGCGTTCGGAGCGCCGTGGGCGATGGTGTCCGCGGGCGCGGGTGGCTTGAACTGGTGCGATCGGATCGCATAGCCAGCCTCTTCGCGCATCACCAGCGGCATGTGGCACTCCGAGCAGAGCATTCTGGCCTGCTCGGTCGAGCCCTTGGGCTGCGAGGGGATGGGGGGGCCGCGCTTGAGGATCACCGGTGGGTGCTGCGTGTGCTTGTCGCGCAGAGGCCCAGCCGCCCCAGTGCGGGTGATCGCAAAACCCGGCGAATCGGGGAGGTGGCAGGTGGTGCAGACGTGCTGGGCGGATCTCTTGAGCAGGACCCGCTCGGTCAAGCCGATGAGCTGGGTATTCTCCGACGGGGCAACGTTCTTCGCCCGATGGACCTGGTGGCAGTCGAAGCAGCGCACCCCGTTCTGAATGTGCTTGCTCTGCGCCAGCTCGTTGTATTGGGCGTGGTGCCGGCGCGTCATTCCGTTCCCGAAGAAGAGCGCGGTGTTCGTTCCCAGCGTCGGCTTCTCGAAGGTGAAGGTCTCGCTCAGGTCCGTCCCGGGCCGATAGGCGGTGGGGAACGGCTTACCGGTGGCCCGGTCGGTTCCGTAGGAATGGCATTGCGCGCAGATGTGGTTGCCCAGCTCGCCGTTGAGCGCTTCGGGGTTGATCATCCGCTCCTTGCCCTGGGTCTTCAGGTGGACGGAGCCGGGGCCGTGGCAGCTCTCGCAGGAAACCCCGAGCTCGGAGTAAGAGCCCGTCGCGGCGTCGTAGCCGGTGGTGTGACAGCGAGCGCAGCGCTGGTTCCAGTTGACCAGCTTCGAGCTGCCCTCACCCTCCGCCGGGAGGGCGGCGGAAACGGCCTGCGGATCCCAGAGCTGAACCGAGATCGGGTTCCAGCTGCGGTCCCCGACGTCGAATTCTCCGGGCAACAGCACCAGGTGATCCCCTGCCTGCTGCAGGAACACCATCTTGTGCATGTTGCCGAGCACGTACTTCGCCTTGCTCAAGGCAAAGGGGGCGCGGGTTGCTTCGTTGCCGGCAGGGGCGGACTTCCCGGCTGCAGCCATCGGCCGCACGAACTGGGCGTGCACACCCTCGCGCCACCCGTTGTACCGGGAGGTGTGACAATCCTTGCAGGCCGCCGAGCCCACGTAGGTCGCCTGGGCTTCGGCCGCGGTCGCGACGCAGAACGCAGCCAGCGGAAGGCCGAGGAGGAGCAAACGACCAACACAGCGCTCGGTGTATTTGTCGTTCGCCACGGATTTCGCCTCCAAAGAGCTGACCCCGCGAGGCGCGAGCACCGTTGTTGCCGCGCACCGGCACAAGGTACCAGCCCGACTCCCGGCACTTCAAGGTTGCAGGCTCGAGGCCCGGCGAGGTGACCGACGACGGTACTTCGACCGAGAAGTTCCGGTCAGGGGGTGAGCGTTCTTCAGGCCGGGAGCTCGAGCCCCCTCACGCGACGGTCAAGCCGGTGAAGGGCAACGACTCCGCCGGCGCGGGTGGCTGGCGGACACGGGCGGCCGGGTGTTCCTGCACCGGTCATGAGCAAGTGGGCCCCTCACCCTGACCCTCTCCCCTCCCGAGGGGAGAGGGGATTCAGTCGAGCTTGCCGAACACGCCGCGCCGCTCGAGCCACTTCGCCAGCTCGAGCACCGGCACCACCGTGAACGACGCGACACCGACGATCAACCAGTCGAGCCCCGAGAGCGCGAAGGTGTCGAACAGGTTCTGGAGGAACGGCACGTAGAGAATGAGGAGCAAGAGCACCAGCTCCCAGAAGACGGCGAGGTTGAGCCACTTGTTCGCGAACGGCTTGTGCAGCACCGAGCGGCGATCCGACCGGTAGTTGTAGGCCTTGAAGAACTGGATCAGCACCAGCGACACGAAGGTCATCGACATCGCCTCGGGCAGCCCTCGGCCCGAGTGCGTCGACCAGAAGAAGAGCCCCACGTTCACGATCGTCGACCACAGGCCGCCCACCAGCATCAGGGTGACGACCGGCCGGGTGAAGATGCCGGCCTTGCCGTCGCGCGGCTGGCGCTTCATCAGGTCGTCCTCGGGGGGATCGACCGCCAGCGCGAGCGCCGGCAGCCCGTCGGTGGCGAGGTTCACCCAGAGGATCTGCACGGCGGTCAACGGCAGCGGCATGCCGAGCACCGAGGCGCCCATCATCAGGCCAATCTCCCCGATGTTCGAGGACAGCAGGTACATCAGGTACTTCTTGATGTTGCCGAAGACGCGGCGGCCTTCCTCCACCGCGGCGACGATGGACGCGAAGCTGTCGTCGGTGAGAGATGGCGACATCGGAGCGAACGCCGGAAATCAGCTCATTGAAGCGCATCTGGATCGGCTGGGTGAATTCATAGTTGTTGCCGGGAATTTGTTC
>VFKJ01000350.1 GCA_009885595.1 Myxococcales bacterium
CGAGCCCGACGCGGGCATCGACCCCAACTACGACGGCGGCTGCGGCCCCCCGATGCCCGGCAACCCCACCATCCGCCGGCTGTGCACGGCCGCCACCACCAACGAGTGCGACGGCCCCACGGACAACGCGCTGGGCGGCGGCGGGGTGCCGACCGCGCGCCTCAACGGCCAGCAGGGCAACGGCTTCGACGACGACTGCGACGGCCAGGTCGACGAGGGCTGCTTCTGCCCCGCCAACGGCGTCACCAAAGACTGCTACCTCGTGCCCGCCACCCAGGTCAGCGACATCAGCGGGCTGCCGGTCGGCTGGTGCACCAACAACGCCAAGGGCAGCCTCGACTGCGCCGGCGGAGAGCTGGCCACCTGGTCGGGCGTCTGCCGCGGTGCCCAGCCCCCCGCGCTCACCGATTCGTGCGCGGCCGGCGACTACAACTGCGACGGCCTCTCCGGCAACAACGCGGCCGAGGGCTGCCTGTGCACCAACAACGTGCAGTGCCCCAGCAACATCATCACGCTCGCGCCCTACCCCAACCCCAACGCGATCCCGGTGATCGACGGCTCCCTCTGGATCACCGACACGACGGCCCGAACCCAGACCACCGGCTGGACCTGGACGGTGCTCGGCGGCGACTGCGACAACGTGTTGCCCAACCCGACCTTCGCCATCTACAGCGCGGCCAATTCCACCACCGCGGGCGCGCGCAAGGGCACCCGCACCGCGGTGCGGCTCGACGCCACCCAGACGCCCGCCCGCTACGTGCCGCAGACGGGCAGCCCGCTGATCGCCGTGCGCGCCAGCGCCTACGGCAACGGGGTGACGGGCGGTCAGGTGTACCCGGCGTTCGGGCTCTCCGGCGACTACATCGTGCAGGGCGAGTTCACCCTCGCCGGGAAGACCTACAGCTGCACCCAGAAGGTCCAGGTGCGCGCGCCGGGCGTGCGCGCCGAGCTGTGCTGGGACACCGTGGGCAACTCGTCGGGCCCGGGCGGCAACGACATCGACCTCCACTTCGCCCGCCTGCAGGGCACCACCTGCAGCACCCACGGCTGGAACACCATCTGCTCCAACACCAACGGCTCGGTGGAAGACTGCTACTACTCCTCGTCGTCGGGCTGCCCGAACACCAACCCCAACCCGAACTGGGGCTACGCCAACTCGGCGGCCTCGGCCTGCCAGGGCTGGTCTTCCACCCGCACCGCGGCGTGCACCAACCCCCGGCTCGATCGCGACAACATCTCGTGCGATCGCAGCCAGACCGATCCCACCAACAGCGGGTTCTGCGGCCCGGAGAACATCAACCTCGACAACCCGGTGAACAACGACACCTTCGTGGTGGGCGTCAACCACTACGGGAACAACGCGGGCAGCGCGAACGCCAAGCCCCACGTCAACCTGTACTGCAACGGCGAGCGCGTGGTGTCGGTGGGCTTCAACCCCGCCACCGGCCAGACCTCGTTCCCGCTGCTGAACACGCCGGGGGCGGATTCCACCGGCGACTGGTGGACGGTCGCCACCATCAAGGCCAACGTGGTGGGCGGGCAGCTGACCTCGTGCACCGTCACCGCCGTGCCTTCGCGCACCGCCAACGCCACCCGCGATGGCCCGGGCACGCCGGGCAACGACATCTGCGTGGACCACGCGTACCCGACCAAGAACTTCGTCGACAACGGCACCGGCCAGGGCCTCACGCAGGGCGCCTTGCCCACCACCCCGCTGCAGTGGTGCAAGCACTGAAGACCCTCGCGCTGCGGGGAATCGTGAAGCGCTTCGGGGCGGCGACCATCCTCGAGGGGTTGACGGTGGAGATCCCCCTGACGGGGATCACCTTCATCGTGGGCAAGTCAGGCAGCGGGAAGTCGGTGCTCTGCCGCCTCGCGGTGGGGCTGCTCAAGCCCGACGAGGGAGAGGTGTTCCTCTTCGGCGAGCGGGTCGACACCCTGCCCGAGCGCAAGCTGCAGCAGCTGCGCGCGCGGGCGCCCTACCTGGTGCAGGGGCCCGCCCTGCTGGACTGGCTCACGCTCTTCGACAACGTGGCGCTGGCCGACCCGAAGTCGAGGGAAGACGGGCGGGCGGAGAAGGCGATGACCCGGCTGGGGCTGATGGAGTTCGCCTTGCGCAAGCCGCCCGAGGTGGGGCCCGGCCTGCGCAAGCGCGCCGCCATCGCCCGCGCGCTGGTGCTCGAGCCCCAGGTGCTGCTGCTCGACGAGCCCACCACGGGGCTCGATCGGGAGGCGGCCGGCCAGGTGAACGAGGCGCTCTGCGTGGTGCGCGAGCAGGGCCTGGGGGTGGCGCTGGTGTCCCACGACTATGAGGCCCTCGGAAAGCTCGCGGACCGGGTCGTTCAGGTGAAGGATCGGCAGGTCGGCTTCATCGGACCGGCCAAAGAGTTCCTCCTTCGGAGCGCGTGATCAAATGGATGAGAGCCGACTCGAGCTGAAGGTGGGCGCGCTGGTGCTGGCGGCCCTGGTGGGCGCGTTCACCCTGCTGGTGCTGATGGGAGAGCTCTCCTTCGGCGGGGCCAGGAAGATCACCGTCGACTTCTCCCACACCGGGAACGTGGTGAAGAACGCGCCGGTGAAGCTGGGCGGCGTGGTGGTGGGAAAGGTGGAAGAGGTCGAGCTGCTCGCCTCCCGCCGCGATCCGGCAGGCAGCCCGCTCCCGGTGAAGATGACGCTGGGGCTCACCCGGGACGCCGCGGAGGCGCTGCGCAAGGACGTGATGGTGACCATCTCCAGCGTGGGCCCGCTGGGCGAGTCGTACCTGGAGGTGAGCCCCGGAGCCGGGAAGGAGCCGCACGATCTGAAGGTCTCCATTCGAGGGGTCGACTCGCCGCGCATCGACCTGGTGAGCAACCGACTGGCCAAGTTCCTCGACGCGGCCGCCACCGTGTTGGAGAGCGATCCGCAAGCGTTCACCAAGCTGGTGAAGGGCGTGGGCGGGCTCACCACCACGGTCGACGGGGTGATCGAAGAGAACCGCGACGAGCTGAAGACCCTGGCGGAGGATCTCTCGGTCGCCGCGTCCGATCTCCGGGTGGTGGCCGCCACCGCGCGCAAGCAGCTGGAGCCAGGCGGCAAGGCCAACGGGCTCATCGACGACGCCGCGGCGACCGCGAAGGTGGCGCGGGCCGAGCTGCCCGAGCTCTCGAAGCAGGCGTCGATCGCGCTCGGTGGGCTCGCGCGCGTGTCGGGGCCCCTCACGGAGGAAGACGGCCAGCGGCTCAAGGCGATGATCGCGAAGTACCAGTCGGCCGGGGAGAAGCTCGACTCGCTGGCCACCCGGGCCGATCGCGTGCTGGCGAAGCTGGATGCGGGCGAAGGCAGCCTGGGCGCGGCGATGAAGGACAAGGCCGTGTACGACGAGCTCAAGAGCCTGCTGACCGATGTGCGGAAGAACCCGTGGAAGCTGCTGTGGAAGGACTGACGGCAGCACTGAGGGACCAGGGCGTTCGGGTTTGCGATGGCGCCACGACCAAGAGGCCCTTCGACTTGCGAGAAGGACGCTCACGGGACGAAGTCGGCAACGGCGCCGGGGTCGCTCTTCCCGCCGCGTTACCGCGGGTAACAGCCCTGTAAGCCGC
>VFKJ01001127.1 GCA_009885595.1 Myxococcales bacterium
GCCGTCACCGGTGAGCAGCAGCGGGAGCCTCTCAGGGAACGCGCGATCGAGGTCGGTGGCTTCGGAACAACTCGGGAGAGCGACGCACCACAGTCCGATGATCAGCCACCACTTCGACACCGCCGTGAGACTACTTGAAGCGATCCGGCTGGTGCTGCGTGGTTTCTTGTCGCACAGCAGCCAGAGGCGCCCATTCCTTCGTGGGCACCTCCCCGAGGTGGTCCTCAGGAAGCCCTGACTCCGGTCAGGTTTCTTTGGCCCGGGCCAGCGCCGCCGCCGCGGTCTGGGTCAGCAGGAAGAGTCGGCGCGGTCTCGAAGGCAACGGGATGAACCCATGCCGCTCGTAGAACTGCTTCCCTCGATCGTCCTTCGCATCGACCACGATGGCGTACGCGGCCACCGACTCGGCTGCGCTGAGGACGCGCTTGATCGCATCCGCCAGGAGAAGGCCGCCGATTCCGGTGCTCTGCTCACTCTCGGCTCGAGCCAGGCGCCCGATGAGCGCGGCCGGAATCGCGTCGTACTTCGGCAGCTTCTTCGCGAGTGGCGCGGGGATGCTGTCGAGCTCCAGGGTGAACATGCTCAGGCCGTAGAAGCCGACGACCCGATCGCGTTTCAGCGCGACGAAGACCTGGGCAACCTTCCGTCTCTGGTCCTGGCTGGCGCGCGTTCGGAACCAGTCGTCGAGCGCGGCCGTGCCGCACTTGAACTCGGCGCGATCGTGCGCGGCGCGCAAGACCTCGAAGCGAATCGAAGTCACCCGCGCAGCTTCCCGTGGGCACGCAGCGCGGCGACGAGGCGCCCCTTCGGCCGAGGAGGCCGGGCCACCGCCTCGAGGAAGATCTCCCGATCATCCCCGGCCAGCCGCATTCGCTCGTGGTCCTGCAGGACCCGGCGCGCGCCCTCCAATGCCAGGTCGCCCGCAGCGAGCCCGGAGATCGCGCTCGCCCGCTCGATCACCTTCCGCACTGAGGGTGCCACGCGGAGCTCGAGCCGCTCGGTCTTCCGTTCGATGGGCTGGCTGCGGCGCGGGGCGGTCATGGCGAAAATGTACGGCGGTTCACCGTACATTTCAACCGCCCACCGGGTCACTTCACCTGCAGCACGTACAGCGTCGTCACTTCCTTCGAGCGCACCGCGTGCAGCGGGTCGCTCTTGTCCTTCGCCTTGCCGTGCTTCGCGGTCATGTCGAACCGGCCCACCACCTTCAGCAGGCAGCGCTCGAACTCCGCTTCCAGGAAGCCCGGCTCGCGCAGCCCCAGCAGCTCGGCGAGGTTGGAGAGGATCAGCGCCCCGCGCCCGTTCTTCTCCAGGTGCTTGGGTAGCCCCTCGAGGAAGCCCAGCAGCATCTTGCTGCCCTCGTCGAACACCGCGCGATCGACGCGATTCTTGGGCGGCTCGGGCACCCACGGCGGGTTGCACACCACCAGGTCCGCGCGGCCGAAGGGGAAGAGCGGCTGCTCCACCACGGTGAACTTGTCGCTCACCTTGAAGAACTTCGCGTTCTCCTGCGCGCACGCCACCGCGCGCGGATCGATGTCCGTGCCCACCACCGAGGCCGCGCCCTTCTGCAGCAGCAGCAGCCCGAGCACGCCGGTGCCGGTGCCGATGTCGAAGCAGGTCGCGCCCTTCACCTCGCCCAGGCGCCGGAACAGCTCCACGTAGTCGGTGCGCGTGGGCAGGTAGACGCCGTAGTGCGGCGTCAGCTTCTTGGGCAGCCCGGGGACGTCGAGGCCCTTCTTCCGCCACTCTGCCGCGCCCACCAGGCCCAGCAGCGTCTTGAGCGGCACCACCGTGCGCGCGTCGCTGGTCTTCCCCCACGCCTGCTTGCACGCCACCGTCACGTCCGGGGCGCGCTTGAGGTCGAGTTTGTACGAGGCGTCCAGCTCGACCACGATGCGGCCCAGCGTCTCGTGTTCGATCGCGCGCGCGCGGCGCTCGGCGCGGAACGCCTCGAGCGGGGTGCCACTGTGCCGCTGGGTGGTGAGCCTTCGCCCCATCGCGCCCAACAGCTGCCGCGCGTTGTGAAAGTCACCCTGGTAGAGCAGGTACTGGCCCTTGCGCACCAGCCGCAGGGCGTCGTCGGCCTTGAGCGAGTCGTCGACGGGGATCAACTTCTCCGGGGCCGGGGTGTCGCTCTCGGTTCGCCAGGTGAAGGGAGCTGCATCGGAGGCATCAGGCACGCGCCCTTGTGTCACGTTCATGGGCCGCTCCCAACTCTCTCCTCCTGAGTCGAGAGGGGAGGTATAGGCGCGCCATGAGCAACGTCTTCACCGTGATCATGGCAGGTGGCAGCGGCACCCGGTTCTGGCCGCTGTCCCGCAGCGCGCTGCCCAAGCAGTTCCTGCCGCTGACCAGCCAGCAGCCGCTGATCGCCGAGACGATGAAGCGCATGTCGGGCCTCAGCACGCCTTCGCGCACTTCGGTGGTGTGCGGCGCGAAGCACGCGGCGTTGGTGAAGAAGGCGCTGCCGAAGCTGCCCAGGCAGAACGTGGTGGTCGAGCCCGAGGCGCGCAACACCGCCCCCGCCATCGCGCTCGCCTGCGCGCACGTCGCCCACGCCGATCCCAGCGGTATCATCGTGGTGCTGCCGTCTGATCAGCACGTCGCCGACGTGCCGGCGTTCCAGAAGAGCGTGGAAGAGGCGGTGCGGGTGGCCGAGACCGGCTACATCGTCACCCTCGGCATCAAGCCCACCCGCCCGGAGACGGGCTATGGCTACATTCGCCTGGGTGAGCCGCTCTCGGGTGACGCGCGCAAGGTGGCCGCGTTCGCGGAGAAGCCCAGCTTCGAGACCGCGCAGGGCTACCTGGTGTCCGGCGACTACCTCTGGAACGCTGGCATCTTCGTCTTCCGCGCCGACGTGATGCTCGCCGCGTTCGCCAGCCACATGCCCGAGCTGGTGAAGCCGCTCGACGCCATCCGCGCGGCCTGGAGCACGAAGAAGTCTGCCGCGGTGCTCGCGCGCGAGTTCAAGAAGATGCCCGCGACGTCGATCGACTACGGCGTCGCCGAGCGCGCGCCCAACATCGCGGTGGTGCCGTCCTCGTGCGGCTGGAGCGACGTGGGCAGCTTCAACGCGCTGCCTGACGTGCGACCCAACGACGCGGCCGGCAACGTGAGCGAGGGAGAGGCGCTGGTGATCGATTCGAGCGGCTGCGTGGTGCTGGGCGGCAAGCGGCTGCTGGCGGTGGTGGGCATGAAAGACGTGGTGGTCGTCGATGCCGGCGACGCGATCCTCGTGCTGCCGAAGGACAAGTGCCAGGACGTGCGCAAGGTCGTCGAGGCGCTCAAGAAACAGAAGCGGCTCCAGCACCTCGTCTGAAACCGCACCAATCAGGTCCTTCACCCCTGTGGGTCGGCATGGTTTGCGCGCAGGTCATGCGTGGTAGGGAGTGGGTTCGATGCGGGTCTCCTTCGTTCTTCTCTTCGTGTCCGGCGTGGCCTTCGCGCAGTCCCTCGGGTTGCCGCGCTTCACGGCCGGTGAGGCGAAGAAGCTCGACGCCGGCGAGACGGTCATTCACGAGCTCGAGCCCACCGACAACAAGGGCATCGGCGTGGAGTCCTTCGGCGTCATCGACGCTCCGTCGACGGAGGTCTGGCCGGTGCTGCGCGACTGCGAGCACTTCGCCGCGTTCATGCCGCGCACGAGGACGAGCTCTCTCAAGCAAGAGGAAGGCGCCACCCTGTGTCACGTGGAGCTGAAGCTCCCGTTTCCGCTGATGGACCTCTGGTCCGACACCAAGTCGGTGCAGCGCGAGGACCCCGCGGGTCACTTCCGCCGCGCGTGGACGCTCGTGCGCGGCAGCTACCGGAGAAACAGCGGCTCGTGGTCCGTGCTGCCCTGGGGCGCGGAAGGGAAGCAGACGCTGGTGGTCTACGCGATCGACTCCGATCCGATCATCCTCATCCCCGACGGGATCCTGCGCTCGGCGCAGACCGGCTCGCTCCCCGAGGTCTTCGCCGCGATTCGCAAGCGGGTGGTCGCGATGCGCTCGCCCTGAGGCCTGCCCACAAAGACCCGCCAGAAGGGATGGGGACCGTTTTCAGGACGCCTCGTGAATGAGAGGCTGCGCTTTGGAAATGACGGCCCTCCTGCTCGCGATTCTCTCTGCCGCCCCCGCTCAGTGCCCGGTCGAGCTCTTTCGCATCGAGCGCAGCAAGAACGCGAACGTGGTCGTCTACGAAGCGCGGCCGGGGGA
>VFKJ01000165.1 GCA_009885595.1 Myxococcales bacterium
GCCAGCGGGGAGAGGGTCGGGGTGAGGGGCCTCACGACAGCTGCCCCGTGGTCCGATGCAACACCTTCACCGGGAGCCCATCCGCCTCCAGCGCTGCCCTCAACTTCTTCAGCTCAGGCCGCGCTGCGTCCAGCTGCTCCTCTGGAAGAAAGAGAAACGACTCCAGTCGCGAGGTCTTCGTCTGCTGCTCCCCGGCCTCGTCGACGCCGATGATCACAGAAGCATCGAGCCCGTGCTTCTTCACGAACCCCACCACCCGCTCGCGCCAGGCGCCATCCACCGGAGGCACGAACAACACGCAGGAGGTCAGCCTTCCCGGATCGATCTGCGAGGCGGCGGCGTCGAGCGCTTCTGCGCCGTGAGCACGCTTCGAGGCGGAGTCGACCAACTGCTCCACGGCGTCACGCGCCGAACGCGCGGGCGAGCTCGAGCCGTCGGCGCTGAACACCAGGTCCGCGCCGAGCAGCCCCGCCTCGACGTACAGCCGCGCGGCCCCGGCACTCGCTTCGTCTTCGGGACCGGCGACGAAGAAGGCCACGCTCACCGGCCCCGGCGCCAGCGCGCGCTCCGGCATGCGCACCAGCAGCTTCCGGCTGCGCGCGTACACCTTCCACAGGATGTGCCGCATCGAGTCGCCGTAGGCGTAACGGCGCATCTCCACCAGATCGCCTTCGACGCGCCCAGCGGGGTTGGCGAGCGTCTCACCTTGCGAGCGACCGGCGGCCAACTGCGCACCCTGCTTCGCGGAGACGGGCGCGATCGAGAGCGCCACCGTCCAGGTGACGTCGAAGCTGAGCTGGGTGAGCCCGAACACATCGCCCACGGTGAAGCGGCGCACCAGCCGGGTGTAGCGGCCACGTTCCTTCGCGGTGACGACCTCGGAGAGCAGCCCGTCGATCGGCACCAACGAGACCACAAGGCCCGCCGGCTCGACCCAGGCAAGCGTCACGTCGAGCACCAGCCAGCGCGACAGCGAGGGGAAGCGGAAGCCCGTGGCGATCTCGTGCGTGGTCTCGAGCCGCTCGGGGACGGTCGGCTCGAGGCGCTTCACCGCGCGGCGCAGCACCAGGGTGCCGGCGGTGGTGAGCACCGCGCAGACCGCGACCAAGAGCAGCGCCACCAACCCCGCGGGGTAGAGGAGGAAGTCGGCCTCCTTCGGGGCGAAGAGGAACACCAACGCTCCGGCGGCCGCGAGCAGGACGAACGCGCCAGCACGCAGGGGAAACACGCGCCGAACTCGCCCGAAGAACCGCTTCATCGAGCCTTTCGATCTAACACGCATGTTCGTCTCTCCCTCTCCCCCAAAGGGGAGAGGGGAACCAGATCAGCGGCGCTTGAGCAGACCGTCGAGCAGTTGGCGCGTCGTCTCCGCCCACGCTTCCGCAGCCGTGGAAGCGGCCGGCTCCCGTTCCGCCACCGCCTCAGCCCAATGCACCCGCGGCCTCGATCCACTCGCGTCGATGATCGCGTCCGGCGCGGCCGTGCCTTCCAACCCCGAAGGCACCTTCGTCGCGAACAACATCACCCGCGCCCTGCCCCGGTGCAGCTCGCGCGCCGCCCGAATCGCCGCCACGGCCGAATCAGTCCGGTGCACGTCGACCTGGCCGCGCTCGCGGTACTCGCGCAACAGCAGCGACAGCACGCCCTCTTCCTCGCTGAGGGCCACGTCCTCCGCCTCGCTGATGAAGACGAGCTCGAAGCGCAGCGCCTCGGTGTTGAGCCACTCGGAGAGCTTGCGCACCAGCGCGGTGACCGAGCCCAGCAGCCACATCAGCCGCTGGTACGACTCGCCCGGGTCCTTCACCCGGCACCGCTGCAGCGAGGCGTCGAACACCAGCACCAGCGTCCGCTTCTTCCGCACCGCCACCGACTCATCGCGCGCGTAATAGAGCAGCTCGCTCTCCACGAAGCGCACGTCGAACAAGTCGGGCCGCGAACCGGGATCATCACCCTGCTCCATGTAGATGAGCTCGCTGGTGACGAGGTTCTCCACGCTGCCCTGGGTGCTGATGCTGGAGAACCCACCGACCGGATACGCAGAGTCTTCCTCGATCGCCGTCGGCGCATCACCATCTTCGAATACCTGGCCCCGAAGCCGGGTCGGCAGGTGCTCACCCACCGCCTGCGCCACCTCCGCCAATTGCGCGAGCGCCACGCGAGCGGCGAGCCCTTTGAGCGCGGCGAGGTTCTCCATCAAGAAGACCTCCGCGTCCGAGAGCAGCTCGCGGGTCCGCCGCGCCGCGCGGGACAGGTTGTTGAGGCCCTCGACGATCCGCGCGGCGACCTCTTCGTCGTAGAGGGCCGCCCGCCCCGCCTCCAGCACCTCTTCCGGAGGCCGGGTGGCGAAGCGCCGCACCAGCCCCGTGCTCACGCCGGTGCCCGCCGAGAGCTTGAGCCGCGAGAGCAGCTGCGCCGTCACCAGCCCCACCGCCGCCGCGCGCAGCTCCTTGGGCAGCGACGCCACCGCCTCGGTCAGCCGCGTCCACCGGCGATCGGCCGTCAGCCGGGCCAACACGTGATCCTCATAGCCGCGCATGGCGTCCCGCACCGGCTCCAGCCCCGGCGGCGGCACGGGCAACAACCGCTCTCCATGCAGCAAGGCGGTGAGGTCGAACACCAGGGTGGGCGCCACCAGCAGCGGCCTCTCTGAAAAGGCAGCCTCGAGCGCCCGCACGGAGGTCTCGAACCAGGTCGGCGAGGTCGCCGCGTCCCGGGCCAGCGACATCGCCGCCGACAGGAAGGCCTCGGCGCGTGGTCCTTCTAACCGCTCGTCTGACATCGCCTTGTGACTATAGCTGCGCATGGATATTGACTCTGGAATCAATTTCCTGCTCCAACGCGTCATCCACGCAGTGCAACGAGGGTGTCCCCATGGGTTCTGAGCTTCGATTCGATGGAAAGGTCGTCGTCATCACGGGCGCAGGCGCAGGCCTGGGCCGCAGCCACGCGCTCTTCTTCGGCAAGCGCGGCGCGCAGGTGGTGGTCAACGACTTAGGCGGCTCGGCGACGGGCGGCGGCAAGAGCTCGGCGGCAGCGGACAAGGTGGTCGAGGAGATCAAGGCCGCGGGCGGCAAGGCAGTGGCGAACTACGACTCGGTGGAAGACGGCGACAAGATCGTCAAGACGGCGATCGACTCGTTCGGCCGCCTCGACGTGCTGATCAACAACGCCGGCATCCTGCGCGACGTCAGCTTCCAGAAGATGACGAAGGAAGACTGGGACCTCATCTTCCGCGTGCACGTCAACGGCGCCTTCCGCTGCAGCCACGCCGCCTGGCCGATCATGCGTGAGCAGGGCTACGGCCGCATCATCTTCACCACCTCGGCCGCCGGCATCTACGGCAACTTCGGCCAGGCCAACTACTCCGCCGCCAAGCTGGCGCTGGTGGGCCTCTCGAACACGCTGGCCGTGGAAGGCGAGAAGAAGAACGTGCTCGTCAACGCGATCGCGCCCATCGCCGCCTCGCGCCTCACCGAGACGGTGCTGCCCAAGGACATGCTGGAGAACCTCAAGCCCGAGTACGTGACGCCGCTGGTGGCGTGGCTGGCTCACGACTCCTGCAAGGAGAACGGCGGCCTCTACGAGGTCGGCGGCGGCTACTTCGGCAAGCTCCGCTGGGAACGCACCGAAGGAAAGCTGTTCAAGCTCGGCCGCGAGATCTCCCCCGAGGCGGTGCGCGGCGCCTGGGACGACGTCACCAACTGGAAGAAGGCGACGCACCCCGGGAACATCACGGAGTCGCTGTCCACCGTGATGAGCAACCTCTCCACCAAGTCGAAGGGCGGCAACGAGTTCATCGATGTCGACCAGGCGCTCGGTTACGAGCTGCCCGAGCTGGAGTCCTCCTACGACGAGCGTGACCTGGCGCTCTACGCGCTGGGCGTCGGCGCGGGGAAGACGCCCGGCGACGTCAAGGACCTGCACCTCGTCTACGAGCGCAACGGCGACGGTTTCTACTCGCTGCCCACCTACGGCGTGGTGCCCGCGCTCAACGCGATCTTCAAGATGGCGGCGGAAGGCCAGACCGCGCCCGGCCTCAACTACGGGCTCGATCGCATCCTCCATGGCGAGCAGTACCTCGAGGTGATGCGCCCGCTGCCCCCGAAGGCGACCCTCAAGCACAAGGCGCGCATCTCGGAGATCTCCGACAAGGGCAAGCACGCGGTGGTCGTCACCCACCTCGACAGCTACGACGCCGAGACGGGCGAGCTGCTGGTGAAGAACGACGTCTCGATGGTGGTGAAGGGCGCGGGCGGCTGGGGTGGCGAGCGCGGCGCGGCGAACGAAGCGCCCCCGGCGCCCGAGCGCGCCCCCGACGCGGTCATCACCGAGAAGACCTCGGAGAGCCAGGCGCTGCTCTACCGCCTCTCCGGTGACTGGAACCCGCTGCACGTCGATCCCGAGTTCGCCACCATGTTCGGCTTCGAGAAGCCGATCCTCCACGGCCTGTGCACCTTCGGCTACGCCGGTCGCGCGGTGGTGACGGCGTTCGCCAAGGGCGATCCCCGCACCTTCAAGAGCATCAAGGTGCGCTTCGCCGACTCGGTGTTCCCCGGCGAGACCCTGAAGATCGAGATGTGGAAGGAGACCGACCTCAAGATCCTGCTCCGCGCCTCGGTGGTCGAGCGCAACAAGGTGGTCTTGAGCAACGGCGTGGTGGAGTTCTACCCGGAGATCCCCAAGCCCAGGGCGAAGGAGGCACCGAAGGCTGCTGCGGCGGCGGCGGCTCCCGCGGGGCTCACCACCTCGGCCGCGTTCGAGGGCATCGGGGCCTACGTCAGCGCCCACCCCGAGCTCACCAAGGAGGTCGGCGTCGTCTACCAGTTCAAGATCAAGAAGCCCGACTCGGCGTGGATCGTGGACCTCAAGGCCGGCGTGGTGAAGGCGGGCACCGTGGAGAAGGCGGAGTGCACGCTCGAGCTGTCCGACTCGGACTGGCTCGACATGGTCACCGGCAAGGCCGACCCGATGAAGCTGTTCCAGGGCGGCAAGCTGAAGATCTCCGGCAACGTGATGGCCAGCCAGAAGCTCGGCTTCCTCAAGAAGATCGAGAGGCCTGCCTCGTCAGCCCTCTCCCCGACCCTCTCCCCCGCGGGGGAGAGGGAGACAGTGGCGATCAGCGCCGCGATGACCTTCGAAGGCATCGGCGCGTACGTGGCGAAGACGCCTGACCTCGTGAAGCAGGTGAACATGGTCTACCAGTTCAAGCTCTCCTCGCCCGACTCGGCGTGGGTGCTCGACTTGAAGGCCGGCGCCGTGAAGGCCGGAACGGTGGAGAAGGCTGACTGCACGCTGGCGCTCTCCAACTCCGACTGGCTCGACATGGTCTCCGGCAAGGCCGACCCGATGAAGCTGTTCCAGGGCGGCAAGCTGAAGATCACCGGCAACGTGATGGCCAGCCAGAAGCTCGACTTCCTCAAGAAGATCGACAAGAGCTCGATGCCCACCGCGTCTGCTTCAGCCGCTGCGGCTCCTGCTGCGTCGGCCTCCGCCCCGGATTCCGCCGAGGTGATCGCCCCGAAGGTCTTCAAGGCGCTGCAGGAGCGCCTGGCGAAGAACCCGGGCCTCGCGAAGGAAGTCGACGCGGTCATCGCCTTCAAGGTGAAGGACGCGGGCTTCGAGTTCACCGCTGAGCTCAAGGGCGGATCACCCTCGGTCAAGCCGGGCTTCGACGCCAAGGCCGGCACGCGCATCACCCTCACCGACGAGGCCCTGGCCGCGTTGGCGAAGGGCGAGAGCGCGCAGAGCCTCTTCCAGCACGGGCAGCTCAGGGTCGACGGAGAGCTCGCCCCGGCTCATCGACTGGGTTTCCTCAAGCAGCTCGTCTGAAATTTCCCCACTCTCTTCCAAAGAACAAGGAGCACAAACTCATGGGTCGCAAAGTCAATGTACTCGGCGTGGGAATGGTGAAGTTTCAGAAGCCCGGCGCTTCCGATGGCTACGAGGTGATGGCGAAGGGCGCGATCACCGACGCCCTCAAGGATGCGGGAATCGACTTCACCAAGGTCGAGCAGGCCTACGCCGGCTACGTCTTCGGTGACAGCACGTGTGGCCAGCGCGCGGTCTACTCGGTCGGCACCACCGGCATTCCCGTCATCAACGTGAACAACAACTGCTCCACGGGCTCGACCGCGCTGTTCCTCGCGCGCCAGGCGATCGAGGGGGGGCTGGCGGAGTGCGTGCTCGCCGTCGGCTTCGAGCAGATGCAGAAGGGCGCGCTCGCCAGCACCTGGAACGACCGCACCAACCCGCTCGACAAGCACGTCGACGTGATGAACGCCGAGCAGGGCGTGAACCAGGCGCCGTTCGCCGCGCAGATGTTCGGGGGGGCGGCGCGCGAGTACCGCTGGAAGTACGGCACCAAAAAGGAGACCTTCGCGAAGATCTCCGAGAAGGCGCGCAAGCACGCGGCGAAGAACCCGTTCGCGCTCTTCCGCGAGGTGCTGTCGGTGGAGCAGATCATGGCCAGCGACGAGGTGTTCGATCCCCTCACCCGCTTCCAGTGCTGCCCGCCCACCTGCGGGGCGGCGGCGGCGATCCTCTGCAGCGACGAGTTCGCCAAGAAGCACGGCCTCAAGCCGGCGGTGAACATCGCGGGCCAGGTGATGACCACGGACTTCGCCTCGTCCTTCGACGGCCACTCGATGACGAAGATGATCGGCTACGACATGGCGAAGTCCGCCGCGGATCAGCTCTACGAGAAGACGGGCACCGGCCCCAAGGACGTGCAGGTGGTCGAGCTGCACGACTGCTTCACCGCCAACGAGCTGCTCACCTACGAGGCGATCGGCCTGTGCCCCGAGGGCGGCGCGGAGAAGTTCATCTGGGACGACGACAACACCTACGGGGGCAAGTTCGTGGTGAACCCCTCGGGCGGGCTGCTCTCGAAGGGCCACCCGCTGGGCGCCACCGGCCTCGCGCAGTGCACCGAGCTGGTGTGGCACCTGCGCGGCACCGCGGGTGAGCGGCAGGTTCCCAACGCCAAGGTCGCGCTCCAGCACAACCTGGGGCTCGGCGGCGCGTGCGTGATGACGATGTACAAGAAGAACTGACGAACGGAGCGCCCGCGAGGGGAGCTTGCTAAGCCCCCCTCATGACCAGCGGGTTGGGGGCGGTCTTCACCTATGCGCTGCTGACCCTGCTGTGGGGCACCATCCTGGTGCTCTACATCAGGCACCGGCGGGCGGCCCGGGCCGATGCGCTGATCAGGCTGTTGCTGGCGGTGCTGATCCTCGACGCCTTCAAGACGGTGGTGGAGAGCGCCTACTTTGGCCTGGTGTGGGGCGCGAACTATGGGCTGCTCCCCGAGGCGCTCAAGGCGCTGGCCAAGCCCACCTTCCTCACGCTGGTGAAGCTGCTCAACGTGGGGGTGGGGGTGGTGGTGCTGGTCTGGTTGGTGCGCCGCTGGGTGCCCCGGGAGCTGCAGCAGCGCGCCGCGCAGCGGGAAGAGCTGGAAGCCAGCCTGCAGGCCGCGCGCGCCAGCGAGGAGCGCTTTCACCTGGCCTCCGCCGCCAGCCGCGACTTCGTGTGGGATCACGATCTGCTCACCGGGCAGATCTACGTCTCACCCCGCTTCGCGGAGATGCTCGGCTTCTCGCCCTCGGACTGGCCCGCGACCACCGAGCCCTGGGAGCGCGCCGTTCACCCCGACGACCGCGAGGCGCTGCAGGTGGCGACGCGCAAGGTGCTGCGCGACGGCGGCCGCTACGAGCAGCGCTACCGGGCGGTGAAGCAGAACGGAGACGTCATCCATCTCCACGCATCGGGCATGGTGCTGCGCGACGACCGCGGGCAACCCACCCGCTTCCTGGGGTTCACCCGCGACGTCACTCAGGAAGTGGTGGCGGAGGCGAGCCGGGTGCAAACCCAGAAGCTCGAGAGCCTGGGGCTGCTCGCCGGCGGCATCGCGCACGACTTCAACAACCTGCTCACCGTGCTCTCCTCCAGCCTCTCGCTGGCCGAGGGTCAGACGGCCCGGGGTGAGTCCGTGCACGAGACCCTGAGCACCGCGTCCCTGGCCGTCACCCGCGCGGCCACCTTGACCCGGCAACTGCTGGCCTACGCCGGGCGCGGCAAACACACCCAGGTGCCGGTCGACTTGAATCGCCTGGTGGACACCATGGGTGAGCTGCTCACCCTCTCCGTCTCGCGGAAGGTCAAGCTCGAGCGGGTCCTCGCGCCCGGGCTGCCCGGGGTCCTGGCCGACGACGGGCAACTCCAGCAGGTGGTGATGAACCTCATCACCAACGCCTCGGAGGCCATCGGCGATCGCGAAGGGTCGGTGACGCTGCGAACCGAGTTGGTGACGCTCGACGCGCCCCCGCCCGACGTGGTGGGGCCGGCACCTCGAGGCCGGGTGGTGCGGCTCTCGGTCACCGACACCGGCGTGGGAATGAGCCCAGAGGTGAGGGCGCGGATCTTCGACCCCTTCTTCAGCACCAAGGGCTCCGGGCGCGGGCTGGGGCTGGCGGCGCTGTCCGGCATCATGCGCTCCCATGGCGGGGCGATCGGGCTGACCAGCGAGCCGGGGCACGGCTCCACCTTCCACGTCTATCTGCCTGCGCTGGAGACGGCCGCGTCGCCCCCGCTGGCCGCCCCGAAGACCGCGGGCACCCCGCTCCAGGCGCGCGTGCTGCTGGTCGATGACGAGCCGCTGCTGAGGCGCACCGCGGGGCGGCTGCTGAAGATGCTGGGCTGCACGGTGGAGGAAGCGAGCACCGGCGCCGAGGCGGTCGCCCTGGTGAGCGCGAGGCCCGACCAGTTCGACGTGGTGCTGATGGATCTCACCATGCCGGAGATGGATGGCTACGAAGCGACGCGGCGGCTGGCGGTGATCGCGCCCCAGCTGCCGGTGGTGATCTCCAGCGGCTATTCAGCGGAGGACGATCCAGGTCCGCTCCCCGAGGGCGTGCGCTCGCTCTCCAAGCCGTACGACGGGCGCACCCTCGA
>VFKJ01001056.1 GCA_009885595.1 Myxococcales bacterium
CTCAGCTCGGCTTCCAGCTCGAGCCGGGTGGACGAGCTGTCCACCTGGGCGCCTTCGAGCTCGGCCGCCTGGGCACGGGCCTGGGCGAGCTGGACGTCGAAGTCGAGCACCTGCCGCTTGAGCTCCTTCTCGGTGGCGGCGAGCGCCGAGACCTGCCCCTGCGCCGAGGACAGCGCGGTCTCCAGCTCGGGCACCCGGGTGCGCAGCTGCATCAGCTCGGGCTGCTGCCCCTTGAGCGCGGAGAGCTCGGCTTCGAGGGGTGGCAGGCGCTGGCGCAGCCGCTCCACCTCGGCCTCGAGCTGCGCGCGGGCTTCACTGGCGGCGCGCGATTCCCCGCCCACCTGGGTGAGCGAAGCGCGGAGGGTGGCGAGCTCGGCGCGCAGGGTGTCGAGCTCCTGCTGGAGCCCCTGCTTGCCGGCCTGGTGACCGCGCGCCTCGGAGTTCGCCCGCTCGATGCTGGCGCGCGCCTCCTGGTAGAGCTTGTTGAGCGCCTCGTGCTCGCCGGTGGCCTTCTGGCGCGCCTCTTCCGCGCTGGTGGCCTGGGCCTCGAAGGAGCTCTGCAGGTGGGCGCGCTGCCGGTCGAGCTCGGCGGCGCGCGCTTCGGCGGCGGTGAGCTTCTGGGTGAGCTCGCCCTCGCGGGCCTGCAGGGCCTTCTGCGCCTCGGCGCGATGCCCCTCGAGGCTCTCCTGGTAGGCGCGGGCCTGCTGCTCGAGCGAGCGCTGGTGCTCGTCGCGCAGCGCCTGGAGCTTGCCCTCGTCTTCGGCGTGCTTCTCGTCGAGCGCGCGGCGGGAAGCCTGCCGGGTGGCCTCGAGCTCGGCCTGGAGATCGAGCTTCCCCCGCGCGCTGCTCTCCAGCTCGGCGCGCGCGGCGCTGAGCAGCTCGGTCACCTGGGCGCGCTCGGCCCGCAGGCCCTCGGCCTCCTTCAAGGCGGCCTCGAAGCGCCGCTCCAGCTCGGCGCGCGCGATGGCGGCGGTCTGCAGCTCGCCTTCACCCTTCTCGCGGAGCTCGCGCTCGATCAGGCGGGCGCTGAGCGCCTCTTCCAGCTCGAGGCGCACGTGCTCGGCCTCGCTCATCGCGGTGGCCAGCGACTGGCTCAAGAGGGTCTTCTCCTCTTCGAGCTCGAGCAGGGCGGCGCTGGAGGTCCCCAGCCCTTCCTCCCGCTCCTTGAGCGCGAGCTCGAGCCGCTCGACCTGGGCCTTGCGCTCGTCGCGGGCGTGCTCCGCGGCCGCGGCGCGGGCGCGCAGCTCGTCGAGCTGGGTCTCGAGGGTGGTGACGGCCTCGCGCTTGACCGCGAGCTCGACGGTGGCGTCGTCGAGCTGCGTCCTGGTGGTGCCGAGCTCGGTGCGGGTGCCGGCGTGCTCGTCGCGCGCGGTGGCGAGCTCGTTGCGGGTCGCGGCGTGGGTGGCCTGCAGGGTGGAGAGCGAAGTCTCCAGCCGCTGCACGGCCGCGACCGAGGCGCTGAGCTCGCCGACGACCTCCGCGAGGCGGGCCTCGCGCTCGGTCAGGGCGGCCTGGGTGCTGGCCAGCTGCGAGCTGAGCTCGGTGGAGGCGTGATCGAGGCGGGCGGTCCGGCCGTTCGCCTCCTCGAAGCTGGACCGCAGCGCGGTGAAGCTGGTGGTGAGGGCGTCGAGCCGGGTGCGGGTCTCGACCAGGTCCGCCTTGGTGTGGGTGAGCTCGTCCTGCGAGAGCTCCAGGCGGTGCTCGAGCTCGGCGCGCTCGGTGTGGGCGCGGGTCTCGGCCTCCCGCAGATCTCCGAGCAGCCCACGCACCTGCTGCTCGAGGTCGCCGGCGCGATCGGCGGCGAGCTTCGCGTCGGCCTCCAGCGTGCGGTAGCGCTTCTCGAGCTCGAGCCGCTCGAGGTCGACGAGATCGCGCTTGTCGCTGGTCTCGGCGAGGGCGCGCTGGGCGGCCTCGAGCTGCGCCCGGGCCTGCTCGCGCTCGGCGCGCAGCGAGGTGAGCTCCTGCTTCGCCTCCTCGAGGGCGGTGCCGGTCTTCTGCAGCAGCTCCTGGGTGAGCTCGTTCGCGGCCTCGGCGGCGCTGCGCTGCTGACGCTCGGTGGCGAGGGCCTCTTCGGTCTGGGCGCGGGCGCTGCGCTCGGTGGCGAGGGCGGCGCGCTCGGTGGCGAGAGCCTGGGCGGTCTCTTCGCGGTCCTTCTTCTCGGTGGCGAGGGCCTCGGCGGCCTCTTCGCGGCTCTTGCGCTCGGCGGCGAGGGCCTCTTCGCGCTCCGCGCGGGCGCTGCGTTCGGTGGTGAAGGCCTCGGCGGCCTCCTCGCGGCTCTTGCGCTCGGTGGCGAGGGCCTCTTCGGTCTCCTCGCGGCTCTTGCGCTCGGCGGCGAGGGCCTCGGCGGTTTCCTCGCGGGCGCTGCGCTCGGTGGCGAGGGCCTGGGCGATCTCTTCGCGGCTCTTCCGCTCGGTGGCGAGCTGCAGCTCCCGTTCGTCGAGCACGCTCTTGAGCGCGCGCTCCTGCGAGCTGGCGTTCTGCGAGGTGCGCGCGAGCTCGCTGTTCGCCCGGGCGAGCTCACCCTCGAGCTGGGAGAGCCTGGTGGCGAGGGTGTCGGCGCGCTCACTGACCTCGGAGAGCCGGCCGACCTGCTCGACGCGCACCTTCTCCACGTCGGCCAGCGAGCCCCGCAGATCGTCGCGCTCGATCAGCAGCGAGTCGCGATCGTCGGTGAGCTCCTTGATGCGGGACTCGGCCAGACCGAGCGCCTGATCGAGCTCAGCGGTGCGGCGCTGCGCCTCGGCGAGGGAGACGGAGCGCTCGCCTGCCTGCATGCGCGCGTCGACGAGCTGGCTCTCCACCTCGGCCAGCGACTCCGACAGCTGCTGCCGCTCGGTGGTGGTGTTGTTGAGGCGCTGATCGAGCTCGGCGCTCCGCGCGCGATCCGTCTCGACCACCCCGGAGAGGCGCTCGGCGTTCTCGCGCGCGACGCGCAGCAGCGCTTCCAGCTCGGTGACGCGGGCCTGCGCCTGCCCCAGCTCGTCGCGCAGCTGCTGCGCCGCCTCGTCGGAGGCCCGCAGCTGACGCTCCACCTCGCCCAGCCGGGTGGCCGCGCGCTGGAGCTCGGTGGAGGTGTCGCTGAAGCGCAGCTCCTGCTCGCTGGTGGCCTGGCGCCAGCGCTCTTCGGACGCGCGGCTGGCGGCGAGCTCGGACTCGAGGCGCTCGAGGCTCGCCTTGAGGGCGACCGCTTCGGTCTCGGCGCCGGTGCGCTCGCGGGTGCGCTGCTGGAGATCGGCGGTGAGCTGGGAGAGCTGGGCGCGCTCGCGCTCGAGCTCGGCCTCCTGGCCCTGGCGCGCCTGCTTCTCCACGTCGAGCGAGCGCACCGCGGAGCTCCGATCGGCCTCCTTGCGCTCGACCAGGTCGCGCGCCTCGGCGAGCTGCCTGCGCACGTCGGCGAACCCCGCCTCGAGGTTCTCGATGGCCTTGAGGGCATCGGTGCGGGCCTCGGCCAGCCGCAGCTCGCGCTCGCGGGCGTCGGCGAGCTCTTTCTCGCGGCCGGTGATCGATTCCTTGAGCCGCTCGATGGCGATCTTCGTGCGCTCGTGCTCGACGCGCTCGGAGGCGGCCTCGTCCTGCACCCGGCGCAGCTCTTCGTAGGACTTGGCCAGGCGCAGCCGGCTGTCCTCGAGCTGGGTGGCGAGCTCCTCGCGGCGGGCGCGCTCGAGCCGCACCCCTTCCTGGGCCGCGAGGTTGGTGACGGCGGCGTCCTTCTGCTGCCGGGAGATCGCCTCGAGCTCGTTGCGGGACGCGGTCACCCTGCCCTCCGCGTCGATGGCGCGCTCGCGGGCCACCTGCAGCTCGGCTTCCATCTGGCGGATGCGGGTGGCGAGGTCTTCGCGATCGCGCTGCACGTCGGGGCGATCACGCACCGATTCCAGCTGCGCAGTGAGGCGGCTGACGGCGTCCTTGGCGCCTTCCAGCTGCTGTCTGGTCTCGCTGAGATCGCCCTCGCGCACCTTCAGCTCGGCGGTCTTCTTCTCGAGGATCTCCTTGAGCTTCTCGGTGCGATCCCGCCAGTCCCGCGCGCGGTTCGAGGCGTCTTCGAGGCGGCCCCCGGTGAAGGCGAGCGGCTCGGGCGGCAGCTGCACCCAGGTGGGGTCGAAGTTGCGCACCTCTTCGTGGCCGGCGAGCACCACGTAGTAGGCAGCCTCGCTCAAGCCGGCGAGCGAGCCGTCGACCTGCAGGCCCTCTCCCCGCTCGAAGGCGAGCTGGTACCCGAGCACGGGTGACTGGGTCGCCACGTCGACCGACTTGAAGTAGTTCGAGAGCACGTCGAGCAGCTGCCCGTAGGTGGGCGGCACGTCGGTCTCGTCGGCCTCGAGCACGTTCGAGAGCGCCAGGCCCGCGGGGTTGCGCAGGCCGCCCATCAGGTAGCCGGACTTGGCTACCAGGCGGGCGATCTCGGTCATCAGCTCGGGCGCGCGGACGTAGGGCGCGAGGTCCGAGACGATCACCAGGTCGAAGCTGCCCGACTCGAAGTCGTCGAAGACCGCCGCACGGAAGCGCAGCGTGGGGCTGGCGAGGCGCGCCTGGGCTTCCTGCACGGCGGCGAGATCGTTGTCGGCGGCGACCACGATGCGGGCGCCCCGGGTGGAGAGGAAGCGGGCCGACTGGCCGAGGGTGGAAGCGACCGCGCCGATCTCGAGCACGCGCCGGCGCGCGACCAGACTCTCAGCGAAGATGTAGCGCGGCAGCAGCTCGCTCTGCCCCAGCCGCTTGAAGGTCGAACTCACCGCTTCCGACTCTACCCTTCGCCCGAAGATCGCCAAGTTACCGCCCGCCCTGCCTCCCTCTCCCCTGCGGCAGTGCGGAGCACGAGGGACCAAAGGTGTTCCCTCTCCCTGCGCAGCGGGGAGAGGGTCAGGGTGAGGGGCCGATCCGAGCACCGGGCGAGACTTTCAGGACAGGGCCAACCAGGTTGCTTCCTGCCTGAAGCACCCCTCGGAAGCGGCCTTCAGGCTTCGCGCTACAGATCGTCGTCGCTGTCGTAACCCGCTTCCCGCTGGCCGCGGATACCCAGGATGAGCACCCGTTCCCCACCCTCATCGACCCGGTAGCGAGCCACGAAGCCGTACGCCCCCCGGCCGATGATGAGCTCGCGGCTGCCGCGCGCCGGCCGGCCGATGTAGGGGCTGGTGAGCAGCACCTCGATCGCCCGGAGAATCGCGTTGAGCCGTGCGCGCCCCGCCCCGTCCTCGTTGGCCTCTGCGAACTCCACGATGCGCTCGAGATCCCGAAGTGCGCCCTCGGCGAGCTCGAGCTCCCTCAACGGGGAGTCACCGGCTTGCGCAGCCTTCGGACTTTGGGCGGCTCCACCTTCTCACCGCGCACCAGCCGCGCTTCGAGCCAGCCTTTCACTTCGGTCCACGGCACCCCGCGCCCCGTCCGGTCGAACTCGGCGCTGCTGGCTGAGGCTTCCTCGAGGAAGGCCGCGCGCCGCTCGGTACGGGCCACCACCTCTTCGATCGCGCTCACCATGAGGTTGTGGGCGGAAGTACCGGTCTGCTTCGCCACCCGGGAGACGCGCTGCTTGAGCTTGGGGTCGAGCCGGATCGTCGTGGTGGCCATGCCGCAAGTGTAGCACACCTGAGCTACATCGCTTCCGCGAGGTGGTGAGCCAACGCAATGGGGCCTGGGGGCAGTCCGTATTACCTTCCTGCACATGGACTCCCAGCCCAGCTTCGGAGCACGTCTTCTTCGCGCCATCCGCAACCTCTTCATCCTGACCCTGATCGTCGGTTTGGGCGGGGCGGCGGTGTGGGCGCTCTCGCTGGTGAACGCGCGCACCTTCGTGCTCGAGGTGCACAACGGCCAGCTGGTGGTGATGAAGGGCAAGCTGATGCCGATGGGTTCTGCGCCCTGGGCCCCTTCGGACCCTGGCCTGCTCGA
>VFKJ01000291.1 GCA_009885595.1 Myxococcales bacterium
CTGCTGGTACTGCGGCTGCTGCTGGTACTGCGGCTGCTGCTGATACTGCGGCGGCTGCTGATACTGCGGCTGCGTGGGGGTGGGGTAGGGCGCTGGCTGCAGCGGCGCCTGATCAACCGGTGGCTGATCAACCGGAACCATCGGCGGGGGCGTGGGCGCGTCAGCTTGCGCGAACGCGGCGGCACTGAGCGCGGCGACCAGCACTGCGAGCAGGCGAGAAGACATGGCCTGCTGACGGAGCGAGCGGGTTTTCATTCAGCGGCGAGCCTAGTCCGGCTCACACCCGCATCGGCATGACGACGGCCGTGTAGGCCTTGTCGCCCGGGGCGTGCAGGACACCGGGGCTGTGCTCGTCGCCGAGCTCCAGCGTGACCTCGTCGGTCTCGAGCGCGCTGAGCACGTCCAGGATGTAGCGGGCGTTGAAGCCGATGGTGAGCGAGGGGCCGCGGTAGGCGACCTCGAGATCATCCTTCGCTTCGCCCAGCTCCGGGTTGTTGGCGGTGATGCGCAGCAGGTTCTCGGAAAGAGACAGCTTCACCGCGCTCGACTTGTCCGCGCTCAAGAGTGAGATGCGCTTGAGGGCGTCGAAGAACTGGCTGCGCTTGACCATCACCTGCTTCTCGCCCTCCTTGGGGATGACGCGCTGGTACTCGGGGAACTGGCCGTCGATCAGCCGCATCACCATCGAGAGGCCGGGCTTCTTGAACAGCGCCGAGTTCTCCGCGAAGCCCAGCTGGCACTCCGCGTCGGGCGCCTCGTCCAGCAGGCGCTTGAGCTCGAACAGGCCCTTGCGCGGAATGATCACCCCGGCCTTGAGCTTGAAGTCGCCGCTCATCTCGCGCTCCACCAGCGCCAGGCGGTGACCGTCGGTGGCCACCATGCGCACCTTGTTCCCCTCGCGCGGCTCGAAGAACACCCCGTTGAGGATGTAGCGGGTCTCGTCGTTCGAGATGGCGTACTGGGACTTCTTGATCATCTCGAGCAGCGCGGTGCCGGTGATCTTCACCAGGTGGGTGGCGTCTTCCTTGGGGAGCTTGGGGAACTCCTCGGGGGCCATGCCGACGATCTTGTAGTGCGCCGCGCCAGAGGTGATCTCCGCGTAGTTGTTCGGCAGCTTCTTGATGGTCAGGTTCGCGTCGGGGATGAGGCTGACGATGTCGAAGAGCGTCTTGGCCGACACCGTGATGGCGCCGGGCTTCATCACCTCGGCCGGGTGGTCGCTCACGATGCCGATGTCGAGGTCGAAAGCCGTGACGGTGACGCCCGTCTTGGTGGCGTTGATGAGCACGTTCGAGAGGATCGGCATGGTCGCCTTCCGCTCGACGATGCCCTGCGCACGGTGAAGCGCCTTCTTCAACTCGTCGGCCGCGATCCGGAATTCCATATGTCGGCGGGTGTAGCCCGCCCCTCAGACGTGTTCAACCAATGTAAGGCGCGGGTTTTCCGGGCAGATTGGGGACCATGACCACCCCCGTTTCGACGTGGCCGCGCACCGGTTTTCAGCCCGGTGGGGGGCGAAATGTCTTTCAGCTCTTCTGCTTCTCGACCGGTCCCTTGAAGGGTGACGTGCCCCTCTCGGCGTCGCGGTTCGGGCTGCCGGCACCCGAGGCGATGAAGCTGGTGGAGGTGCGCGAGCTGACCCGGGACATGGACTCGACCTGGTTCGACGGGTTTCGGGCGGGCTCGCTGCGGGGGGTGGCCACCCAGGCGCTGGGTGACGTCTCGGCCCTCGACTCGGCCACGCAGTTGACCGCCGTGCTGGTCGATCGCGAGGACACGGCGGACCTCTCGCACCTGCAGGCGGCGTGGGCGACCGCGCAGTGGCTGGTGGCGCGCGGGGTGTCGGTGGTGCTCGACGCGCAGACCAACCGCTTCTGGAAGGGCGCCGACGTGGCGGAGTGGCCGGCGAGCCGGCCGTTCTCGTTGTCGATCGACGTGAACGTGGTGGTCGAAGCGGAGCCGACCTCACCCATCGCGAACGTCCACACCCGCGGGCTGCAGAAGTTCGGCAGGCCGGACCTGGTGACGCGCGATGTGCCCGGTGAGCAGTGGGACGCAGTGGCGGGCCTGGTGCGAGCGCTCGCGGGGCAGCTGGCGAACGGGGTGGTGCTGCGCGCGGGCGACCGGGTGAACCTCGACGGGAAGTCGTTGACGCTGGCGGCCTACAAGCCGGCACCGGAGAGCGATCTTCATCTCAACAACGAGGGCTTGCTGATCACGCTCTAGACACCTCTCTCCCTCTCCCCCGCGGGGGAGAGGGTCGGGGTGAGGGGCGAACCACCCTCACGGCTTCAGCACGCGCGTGGATCGCGCGGGGACCAACACGCTGGGTCCCGACACCGAGCTCTGGTTGAGCAGGTCCTGCATCGACTGCGAAGGCAGCCCGCTCACCGTCTCGTCGGAGTCACCGCGGTTGATCGAGATGTAGAGCGTCTCGGTCCCATCGCTCATCGAGTACGTGAAGGTGTTGTCGGTCGCGGAGATGATCGTGCGCTTCCCTCGTCGCAGCGCCGCATGGGCCTTCCTCAGTTGACCCAGCGCCGACACCCGCGCCTTGAGCCACTGCTGATCAGCGGTCAGCCCGGTCCACGGCATGAAGCGGCGGTTGTCGGGATCGCCGCCGCCGGGCAGACCAAGCTCATCCCCGTAGTACACGAGCGGCACGCCCGGGCTCGTGAGCATGAACGCGAAGGCGTTGGCGAGGCGCTCGAAGGGGCGGCGGTACATCGGCACCCCGGGAGGATTGTTGAACGCGCGGTCCTTGCCGTCCGCGTACGGGTCGCCCCACATCGGCGTGTCTTCCGCCATGTGGATGACGCGGCCGAGATCGTGATTGCCGATCCACGGGCTCATCAGCGCGTTCGGTCCATAGAACGCGTCGTTGGTCGCCACCAGGTCGCGCAGCGCCGTCATCGGCGAGCTGCGCATCAGCACCGACTGCAGCAACTGCAGCCGCAGCGGGAAGTCGAACTGCCCATCGAGCTTCGTCTTCGGGTCGACGAAGGACTTCAGGTAGTCGCGGTTGCCGAAGTCGTAGGTCTCGCCCACGAAGTACATCCGCGGGCGGGGGGAGCGCGTGGCCGCCAGCTTCTCCACCTCGGTGCGCAGCTGCAGCAACCACGACGCGTCGACGTGCTTGATGGCGTCGAGGCGGAAGCCGTCCGCGTTGGTCTCCCGCAGAATCCGCACCGCCTGGTTCACCGTGTAGTCGCGCGCGGCGGCCACCGTGTAGTTCCAGTGCGGCAGGTAGTCCGTGAACCAGCAGCGCTCGCCCTGGGAATTCCAATCACAGACATTGCTCCCGCACACGCACTGGCCGCTGTTGAAGGGCAGCGGCCAGAACCACTCGGGGTGCTGCGCGTAGATCGCGGACTGGGTGTGCATGTGCACCATCGCGAAGTCGAACAACACCTGCAGCCCGTTCGCGTGCGCGGCGGTGACGAGGTCGATGAGGTCCTGCTTGCTGCCGAAGCACGACTCGTACTGCTCGAGGTCGGTCGGCCAGTAGCCGTGGAACGCGGAGTAGGTGCGCCCATCGGCCCCCAGCCCGCCCACGGTCGCGTTCTTCACCGGCACCGTCAGCCACAGGGTGTTCACGCCGAGCTGCGTGAAGTAGCCCTCGGTGATCTTCTGGGTGACGCCCTTCCAGTCGCCGCCCTGGTACTGGCCGGAGGCGATCGCCCCGCTCACGTTGCAGTTGCTCGCGGCGTCCGCGTCGAGGAAACGATCCACGAACACGAACTCCATCACCGAGTCACGCCAGTCGAAGGCGCCCACCTCGGGCGCGTTGGCGGGGCAGGTGAAGGTGGTGCAGGTGACGCTCTCGCGCAGGCTGTTCCCCGCGAGCGTCTTCGGGTTCGCGGGGTCGGTCACCCAGAGGGTGTTGTTGATCAGGAACTTGTACTGCACGGCGCTGCCGAACCCGACCGGGACCCGCGCCACCCACTCGCTGCCCTCTTTCCTCATCGGCACGCCGACCGTCCAGCCGTCGGCTGAGAAGTCTCCACGCAGCTGCACCGATTGTTCGTCGAGCGCGCGGAAGCGGAACTCGGCCTCGCACAGGCGATACGGCTCCTGGCAGTTGGTGGGACCGCCAGCATCGGGCGTCACGCCGGCATCGGTGCCCGCGTCGGTGGTGGGCGAGGGCGGGCCGCACGCGGCGAACAGCAGGGTCATCGGAAGAAGAAGGCGCATGAGTCGCGCCGGAGCAGACCACGAAGTAACGGCGCCGTCAGGTCACGCGTCGCACTGCCCCGAGAGGTAGTTGACCAGCTTGTGGAGCTTCGGAAACTCGATTGAGTCATCGGCCGTCTGGAAGACCGCGTCGCCCGAGTACCCGCTGCCTGAATCGGGCGTCATCGCAACACCGCCTCGCGAACATTTCATGACACTCACCGGCTCGAAGGCCCCAGAGCAGCGCGCTGATGCGTAGATCGAGGTTTTTTGGGCCGAAAGTGAGCACCCGCGCGTAACGCGCCGACCGTGTTGCTTCACCTGTCGACATGAGCGACTCGGGGGCCCTCGATGTGAAGATCCTCATC
>VFKJ01000669.1 GCA_009885595.1 Myxococcales bacterium
AGAAGGCGGCGGTGGAGCGGGATCGGCTGATCGTGCTTCGGGACATGGACCTGGGGCTCAAGCCGGCGCTGCGGACGCTCTTGTCGGACTCGAAGGAGGAGAACGTCGAGCGGGGGAATCAGCGGAAGAAGCAGCCCCGGAAGTACCGGCGAAAGCGCTAATTCTCTCCCTCTCCCCTGCAGGGGAGAGGGTCGGGGTGAGGGGATAACCTTTCCATTTCCCGGACGATCGTCTCGAGAACGGCATGGAGTCGGAGGACCACATCATCATTCCCGAATCTCAAGACGGTCCACCCGAGCTTGCGAAGGTACGCGTCGCGGGCCGCGTCGTAATCGGTCTTGGCCTGATGCCCCGCGCCGTCGAGTTCGATGGCCAAGAACAGGGAAACACAGCCGAAATCGAGAAAGTACGGAGGCTCCGGGTGTTGGCGTCGGAACTTGAAGCCGCGCAACCGGCGGTCCCGAAGCCAGCGCCAGAGCAGCTGCTCTTCCGGCGTCTCGCGTTTTCTCAGTTGTCTTGCGCGCGCAGAGTCTCGCTTCATGCGCGGCAGCGGAGCAGGGGATATGCCATCCCCTCACCCCGACCCTCTCCCCTGCAGGGGAGAGGGAGGCCTTCATGACGATCCTCGAGGAAAAGCTCGACGCGCTGCCAAACCAGCCCGGCGTGTACCTGATGAAGGATCGCACCGGCCGGATCATCTACGTCGGCAAGGCGGTCAACCTCCGCAACCGCGTCCGCAGCTACTTCAACCGCGGCTCCTCCGATTCCCGCGCCTTCGTGCAGTTGCTCGATCGCGTCCTCTTCGATCTCGAGACCGTGGTGGTGCGCACCGAGAAGGAAGCGCTGCTGCTCGAGAACGAGCTGATCAAGAAGCACCGCCCCCGCTTCAACGTGCAGCTGCGCGACGACAAGCAGTACCTCTGCCTTCGCCTCGACACCTCGCACCCGTACCCCCGCCTCGAGACCGTGCGCCGCCCGCAGCGCGACGGTGCCCGCTACTTCGGCCCGTACTCCAGCGCCTCTTCGATTCGCGAGACGCTGCGGGTGGTCAACCGCTTCTTTCAGCTGCGCACCTGCACCGATCACGCGCTGGAGACGCGCAGACGCCCCTGCCTGCTGCACCAGATCGGTCGCTGCCCCGCGCCCTGCGTCTTCCCCGTGGACGTGGAGGACTACCGCCGCAACGTCGAGGCGGTGGTGCTCTTCCTGGAAGGCCGCAGCGGCCCGCTGGTGAGCCAGCTGCGCGAGCGCATGAAGGCGTCCGCGAAGAAGCTCGACTTCGAAGACGCCGCTCGTCTGCGCGACCAGGTGATCGCCCTCGAGCGCAGCCTCGAGCGGCAGGCGATCGCCACCACCGACGCCATCGATCAGGACGTCTTCGGTCTCTTCCGCGAGGCCGATCGCATCTGCATCTACATCCTCTACGTGCGCGGCGGCCGGATCACCGGGGGCCGCCCGCTGCACTTCACCAGCGACTTCCCGGCGGACGAGCTGATCGAATCTCTCGTCAACCAGTACTACGGCGATCAGAACTTCGTGCCCAAGGAGGTGCTGCTGCCCGCGGTGCCCAACGAGCCCGAGGCCCTGGCCGAGCTGCTGTCGGAGCAGAAGGGCGAGAAGGTGCGGGTGTTCGTGCCGCAGCGCGGAGACAAGGTCGAGCTGCTGGCGATGGCCACCCGCAACGCCGAGCGCGCGTTCAGCGAGCGCACCCGCACCCGCGAAGAGATCGAGCAGGTGCTGGAGCGCCTCAAGGATCGGCTGTCGCTCAAGAAGCTGCCGCACCGGATCGAGTGCTTCGACATCTCGCACTCCGCGGGCACCTCGATCGTCGCCTCGCAGGTGGCGAGCATCGACACCGAGCCCGACACCGCCAACTACCGCCGCTACAAGCTCAAGACCGTCACCCAGAACGACGACTTCGCCTCGATGCACGAGATCCTCACCCGACGCTTCACCCGGGGCTTGAAGGACGGCGATCTCCCGGACCTGATCGTGATCGACGGCGGCAAGGGCCAGCTCTCGGCGGCCGCGGCGGCCATGCGCGACCTCGAGGTCGAGGGCGTCGACCTGGTGGCGCTCGCCAAGAGCCACGAGCTCGACACCCTGCTTCCCGACGAGGGCACCAAACGCAGCCCTGAGCGGGTGTTCCTCCTCGATCGCAAGGACCCCATCATTTTGCCGCAGACCTCGCCCGAGCTCTTCGCGCTCACCCGGCTGCGCGACGAGGCGCACCGGTTCGCCATCACCTTCCAGCGCAAGCTGTCGCGGAAGCGGGGGCTGCAGTCACAGCTCGACTCCGTGCCCGGGGTGGGGGAGACGCGCCGGCGCGCGCTGCTCACGCACTTCGGCAGCCTCAAGCGCATCAAGGAGGCCTCGGTCGCCGACCTCGCCGCGGTGGAGTCGATGGGCCCCGCGGTGGCCGAGCGGCTCCATGCTTTTCTGCACGCCCCCCTCAATGCCGAGGTCGATGAGGACGATCCCGATGACCCGGTACGCGCTGCTTCCCTGGAGGATGCCGCCCCCCGGTCGTGACAGCAGTGTCAGGGGGAGCGCCGGAAAAATCGCGGGGTTGTGGGCATTTTTCGTTGCGGGTCCGAAGGCCGCTGGCGTACACCTTGCTGGCTTCCAGTCCGACTCGTAGAGAGGCGAACACCCATGAGGTTGTACCCCAAGCTCGTTCCCATCATCGCCCGCGAGGTCATTCAGCGCCTCTCGGCCGAGCACGACATCGAGGTCGAGGCCATTCGCGCGTCTGACGCCGAAATGGATCTCTCGGCCATCATGCGCGAGTACCTCGCCAACGAGGAGCGCGTGAACCAGGCCACCCGTGAGGCTCTCGAGCGCCGGGGCTATGACTTCTCCAAGTTCCAGCAGGTCAAGCGCGAGATGGCAGACGTGCGTGGCTTCCAGCTGGGCGAGGAGGGCATCGAGTTCGTCATCAACCAGATGCTCGAGTTCCTGCTCGTCTCCCGCAACGTCGAGGAAGTGTTCTCGGACGACCAGGCGATGCGCCCGAAGATCCTCCAGGTGATGAAGAAGCACCTGGACGTCGAGGACGACATCGACCGCGAGGCCCGCGGCCGCCTCAAGCACCTCGAGGAAGGCACCGGGGCGTTCGAGATCGAGTACCAGAAGGTCGTCGACCAGATCCGCCGCGCGCGCGGCCTGATCTGAACTGAGTTTGTGTAGGCGGGGCAGCCCGGAAAATTGACCGACCCGATCACGCCTGTAGCGTGATGTGCATGTCGATGATCCAGACCGCCACCCCGTTCCCCCTGTCGAAGTCAGTCGATGCGATCCGCGACTCCGTCGATCGCCTGGAGCGTCTGCTGCCGGATCGCGAGGACTCGGCCATGGTGCTCGACTTCATCGAGGACGATCTGCGGGAAGGGCTCGACGCGATCTCCGAGGTGGAGGCGCACTTCACCGACATCCTCGACACCTTGCGGGCCGACAAGGTCACGCCGATCAAGCTGCTCGACGCCGCGGAGGACTTCCGCGTGCTCAACCGGATCGAGTATTTGATGGTGGTGGTGGCGCAGCTGCGGCGCCGGCTCAGCCAGGCGGCGGGCAAGATGCGCGAGCGGACGCGATAGTTTTCCCCTCACCACTTGATGTTGCCCTTGTTCTCCGCGCGATTGCCCTCTTCACCGGGCCGCGAGAACGCCTTCATGGTGGCGCGCACCGCGCCGAAGTCGATCATCCCCAGCGCGGCCAGGGGCAGGCGCCTGGCGTCGTCGCTGATCCACACGTGCATCTCGCGACGCGCGTTGGGCAGGTTGAGCGGCGCCGCTTCCCCGGCGAGGTGCCAGCTCTCGAACTCGCCCACCGGCATCGACACGTGCTCGCGCGGCAGCACCGTGCCCCACACCCGCCAGATGCGGCGAATGCCGTAGACGTCGAAGCAGAGCTGCTGGCCTTCCTTCATGGGGATGGCGCGCAGCAGGTGAATCGCGCCCGCCACGTCGCTCACGTCGTTGCCCCAGCGCATGTCTTCGGTCCAGGTCCGGCCGTCGATGGTGCTCACCAGCTTCGCGGTCTTGTTCTTCTTGAAGGTGACGTCAGCCACCCGGTGGACCTCGTTCTCGTGCGCGTCTTCGAAGTAGCGCGAGGGGCGCAGCGTCTTGGCCGACAGCTCGCTCTTGGCGATGCCCTTCACCCGGCGCACCTTGCTGAAGAAGGTGTTGGTCTCCACCGCGACCTCGAGCGGCAGCACGCCGTCGCGAATGGGCATCGTCTGCATCGTCATGGTGCCGGCGCGCGCGCCGAGGGCGTCGATGTCGAACTCGAGGGTCTCTCCCGGCCCGAAGGGAATCGGGGTCATCACCGGCCCCAGCGCCTGGCACTGCGCGTCGGTCGGGAAGGGCGAGAGCACCCTGGGTTGCTTGATCACCGCGGTGGTGTTGCGCGGCGCAGGGGCCGGAGGCGGCCCGGCGAGGGCGACGGTGGAGAGGAGGGCCAGCACCAGCGTTCTCATCACTCGACTCCCGTGTAGCGGCGGCCCGGCTCGTACTTCACCGCCTCGATGCGCACCGAGCCCAGCACCAGCTTCGCCTCGGCGCGCACCGGCAGGCGCCGCTCGTCGGTCGTGTAATAGAGCGTCATCAGTCCCTGGGTGGCGAGCTTGCCGCTGAAGTCTCCGTTGACGGTGACGCGGTAGACCTCGAGCTCACCCATCGCGGTGGACAGCAGTTCCCTGCCCACCACCGTCGCCTTCATCTTGTAGAGCTTCACCCCGGTGAAGATGGGCAGCTCGTGCACCTGGCCCGGTTCCAACTCGAAGTTGCGCAGGCTGAAGCCCGCGGCGGCGAGGTCGACGGTGCCTTCCAAGATGTCGACGCGCTTCTCGGTCTTCGGCCAGCCCGGAGACTCGCGGGTGACGATCGCCTGGCCCGCCTCGAAGTCGTACTCGTAGCGCTCCCTGGCCCTGAACTTGTTCTCCTGCACGAAGAAGTCGGCGCCCACGCTGCGGCGGGCCAGCGGATCCCAGTAGGTGATGAAGCGGTTCTTCACGGGGTAGAGCGCGCCCACCGAGGTGGTCTCGCCCACGCAGACCAGCGGCCACACTTCGCGGCCGAACTGCTCCATCTTCCAACCGACGGTGAGCTCGGCCCGGCCGGCGGTCACCCCCATGTAGCTGACCTCGTAGGTGGTCTGCTCGCCGGGCCCAAACACGCTGACCAGCTTCGCCGGTGCCTCGGCCAGCGCGACGCCCGCGATCACCATCACCCAGAGCACCTGTCGCCACATGGCCAAACCTCCCAAGACACCAATGTCGTGCCGCGCATGACTCGACTGTCAGGCGCCCTCGCTATTCAACCGCGAAATTCCTAGATTCCTCCGCCTCACCTCAGGAGTTCTCAGTGCGAAGTCTCTCATGGGCGGCTGGCGTCGCCGGCTTGCTGGTCCTCTCCTGCAGCCCCAAGCCTGTCGAACTCCCGCCGCCGCCGCCCGCGAAGATCCACACCACGTATCGGGTGATCGGCGGGGTCTCGATGGGCGCGATCGGCGGGATGGCGCTGGCCTCGAGTAACCCCCACCGGATCGACGGGGTCGCCTCGCTCGGCGGGCCCATCGATGGCGCGTTCTTCCAGCGGTTCATCGACCAGTTCGTCGCTGCGGGGTTCTGTTCGAAGGAAGAGCTGGAGGCGATCATGGCGCAAGACCCGGTGCGCCTGAATGATCCCACGGTCATCGACGCCTGCGCGACCCCCCGGGTGGCCCAGCCCGGACTGTGGGAACACCCCAACGACTTCAACCACCTGCACATCACCAACAACGGCGGCTCGTTCGACCGGGAAAGCTACCTTCAGATGATGGCCGACCTCATGTTGGCCTACGGGAACTTCTTCACTCAGAACCCCGCCTCGCCGATCGCGCCGCCGGGCCTCGACCCGGAGCTGGTCCGTCACCCGCCCGCCGACCTCTGCACCAACCCCCGCCGGGTGTCGGGGCTCAAGAACGCCGAGTACAACCCCGCGGGCACCTACGACGCGATCACCTTCTGCGACGGCCCCCAGAAGCTCTTTTTCTGCGCCACCGGGCAGGAGCGGGTGAACTTCTGCTCCGACCCCCTCAACATCCGAAGCCCGCTGCCCATCGCCCAGGAAGCGGCGTTCGCCGATCGCTACTGCGCGAACAAGGGCGGCGCGGTGGTGGCGACGGAAGAGGGCCACACGCTCTATTGGCTGGCGAACGCAGGCAACACCGACCCCTGCCGCCAGCGGAACATCGCGGCGCCGATCCTCCTCGCGTACGACTACAACGGGAACGGGCGGCGCGATTACGGCGAGCCCATCGTCAACAACTCCCACGAGCGCTGGGACGACGTGGGCGTGGACGGCTGCGGCGACGCGTTCGAGAACGGCAGCGGCGGGTGCAACGCCACCGCGAGCGCAATCGTCACCGACGCGAACCACGACAACTACGATCCCGCCACCACCCCCAACGGCACCGAGAAGAGCTGGCGCTACGAGCTGGGCGAGCCGTTCAGGGACTTCGGGCTCGACGGGGTGGCGGGCTCGGCTGATTCGGGTGAGGGCAACGGCGCGTACGACGAGGTCGACGGGCGCAAGCGGCTCTTCGCGCTCGATGGCCGCACCAACTTCAAGAAGCTCGAGCCCTCGGCGATGGCGCGGCTCCACGTGCTGCTCGATGGCGGCATCCACGACATCTTCAACCTGGGGCTCAACGCCAGGCACCTCTTCAGCGCGGTGAAGGAGGCGCGGCAGGGCCTGGTCGGCGAGTACCGCAGCTTCACCGACATCCCGGGGATGAAGGATCGCGTGAGCGGCAACTTCAACCCCTGGAACCGCTCGTGGAAGACGCTCCCGAAGGACCTGATCACCCTCTACGGCAAGGAGAGCCGCACCGACGCTGAGATCGCCACCGGTGAGGGCGATCACGTGGGCACCGCCGAGCAGGCCTCGAGCCGCTTTCAGATCGCCTTCAACTGGATCGCCTACCTGTGGCCCAACGCGCCCAGGCCGCAGGCGGTGTTCGGGCAGAGCACGCCGGCCGACTACCGCACCGAGACCTTCGCCTCTCAGAAGCTGGGCGCGAAGTGGGAGTACGCCATCTCGGTGCCGCCCGGGTACGGCGACCCCGAGAACGCCAACGCCCGCTACCCGGTGGCCTACCTGCTCCACGGCTACGGCATGGACCCGTCAGGCTTCGTGGCGGCGGCGATCATCGCCAACAACTTCGTGCTCGATTCCTCGCTGCAGCTGCGGCCGGTGATCTACGTCTTCCCCAACGGCCGCTGCTGCTTCGTCAACACGGTGACGGGTGCCCGCGACTGTCGGAATTCGGACGACACCGGGCAGGACATCGATCGGCTGCCGGACTGGGAGCGCGAATGTCACTCCGGCACCTTCTGGGTGAACCGGAAGGGCTACACTGCGAACGACGGCACGCTCTACGGCGACGCCATGTTCGAGCTGATGGAGCACATCGACGCGACGTACCGGACGCTGCCTGCGGCGGAGGTGGAACAGCGGTGAGTCATCGTTCGGGCGACCACACTCCGATCGTGAAGGTCGAGCTCAAGCGCGCCGACGCGGCCGAGCTGATCGCCTCGAACCTCGCGCTGTCGGGCGCGCCGCTGGTGAAGGCGCTGGGGGCGGCCAGCAAGCGGGTGCTCACCAACGCCGTCATTCGCCGCTTTTCGGACAAGGCGGTGCTGATGCAGCAGGGCGAGGCGGGCCTGTCCTTGTTCTTCGTGCTCGCGGGCGACGTGCGCTTGTTCGCGCGGCGCGACACCGACTCGGCCGAGCTGGGGGTGGTGCATGCGGGCGCGGTGCTCGGGGAAGCAGAGGTGCTGGCGGGCGAGGGCGGACGGCGCTGCTCGGCGGTGGCGCAAAGCCAGGTCGACGTGGTGGAGCTGCCACGCGCGGCGCTGTTGATCGACGGCAAGCTGTCAGCCGCGCTGGTGGGCGTGCTGGAAGAGGTCAAGAAGGGGCGTATGAAGGCGCTCGACGAGATGAGCGACTTTCTCAACCGGTGGTGAGGTGACGCGTGAGCCACTCCTACGACGAAGACGACGACAAGCCGGACGAAGGAAAGAAGAAGAAGTTCGACGAGTTCGATTGCCCGACGTGCAACGCGAACAACCCCTGGCCCGACGGGCTGCACGACAACGAGGAGATCAACTGCCACTACTGCGGGACCTCGTTCATCGTGCGCTTCACCGACGAGGGGAAGATGAAGCTGCGCGAGATCTGATCAGACCGGCTCCGCTCGGTGACCAAACAGCGCGGTGCCCACCCGGACCAGGGTGGCGCCCTCTTCGATCGCCACCTCGAAGTCGCCGGTGGTGCCCATCGAGAGCTGCTGCAGCCCGTGCTGCGCGGCGAGCTCACGCAGCGCCCTGAAGTGCGGCCGGGAGCGCTCGGGATCTTCTTCCAACGGAGGCATGGCGGTCAGCCCCACCAGCTCGAGCTGCGGCAAGGCGCGCACCTGGGCGATGAGCGCGGGGACCTCGAGCGGGGGCACGCCCGCCTTGGACGCCTCGCCCGCCACGTTCACCTCGATCAGGCACTGGAGCGGGGCGCCGGTGCGGCGCTTCGAGAGCTCCTGGGCGACCTCGAGGCGCTCGAGGGCGTGGAAGACGGTGGCGGCCTTCGCCACGTACTTCGCGTTCTTCGGCTGCACCGGGCCGATGGCGTGCCAGCGCAGGCCGGCACAGTCCGCCAGCGCGGTGTGTTTGTCGCGCAGCTCCTGGGCGTAGTTCTCGCCGAAGTCGCGGTGTCCCAGCTCCCAGGCCAGCCGGACGGCCTGGGGCGGGTGCAGCTTGCTCACCGCCACCAGCGACACCGACTCGCGCCTTCGGCTCGCCCTGGTGCACGCGGCCGCGAGCCGCGCCTCGAGGGCGGCGAAGTTCGCGGCGAGGGTGGCCTTGTCGATCACTTGCCGTCCATGGGGAGCCGCAGCCCGGCCGCGCGCAGCAGGGCCGTCGTCTCCGCCAGGGGCAGGCCGATCACGTTGCTGGGGCTGCCCACGATCGAGGTGATGAAGGCCCCGGCGCGGCCCTGCAGCGCGTAGCCGCCCGCCTTGTCGGCGCCCTCGCCGGTGCCCACGTACCAGGCGATCTCGCTCTCCGAGAGGCGCCGGAAGATCACCTCGGACGTCACCACCTGCGAGCGCACCCCCGCGAGGTTGGAGACGGCGATGCCGGTCATCACCTGGTGCGATCGACCCGAGAGCCGGCGGAGCATCTGGGCACCGAGCACGGCGTCGCGGCCGGGTTTGCCCAAGACTTCGTCGTCGATCACCACCGAGGTGTCGGCGGCGAGGATGAGGCCGGTGCCGTGCGCCTTGGCTCGGGCCAGGCGCTCGACGTAGGCGGCCGCGTGTTCTCCGGGCAGCTGGGTCTCGTCGAGATCAGCCGGGGCCACCTGGAAGGAGATTCCGAGGAGGCTCAGCAGTTCGCGGCGGCGGGGCGAGGCTGAGGCGAGCGTCAACTGCATGGCAAGCCTCGAGACAATTCAGCTCTCGCCGATCACCTTGTCGATGGCCAGGTCGTTGGTGACCACGGTCCCGACCTGCTTGAGCGCCTTGAGGAAGCCCTCGCGCACCTCGAACTGCTTGCCCTTGACCGCCTCGGTCTTGAGCTGCTCCTTCTGGGTGGCGAAGTCGGCGTCGTTGGGCTGCTTGCGCTCGTCGACCACGGCCACCACCAGGGCGTCGCCCACGGGGACGATCTGATCGAGGGGCGCGGCGGCCTTCAGCTCGAAGATGGTCTTCTTGAGCGCGGGCTCTTTGCCCAGCATCGGGAGGTCCTCGACGCTCGAGTTGAACTCGCCGGTCTCCTTCGCCTCGGGCTTCTGCTCGGCGGCGAACTGGCCACCCTCGCTCTTCGCCGCGGGGAAGAGCTCGCTGAGCTTCTTGCCGGCCTTCACCTCGGCCAGCGCCTTCTCGGCGTCCGCCTTCGCCAGCGCCTTCGCCTTCTCCTTCACGAAGAGCTGCCCGGCGATCTCCTTCTTCACCGCTTCCAGCGCGCGCTGCTCGGGGGCCTTCTTTTCCACCACCGTGCCGATGAACCAGCCCATCGGGGTCTCTACCGGGGCGGTCACCTCGCCGGGCGCGAGCGCGAAGAGCATGTCGGCGAACGCGCCAGGCAGCTGCAGGCGCTCCACCAGGCCCAGGTCGCCGCCCTTCTCGCGGGTCTCCAGGTCTTCCGAGACGGCCCTGGCCACCTCCGAGAAGTCCTTCTTGTTGTCGACGATGTCCTTGCGGACGTTCTCGATGCGCTGCTTCACCTCGGCCTTCTTCGCCTCGTCGGCGTCAGGGGCCACCTTGAGGAGGATCTGCTTCGCCTTCGCCTTCTCGGGCAGGAAGAAGCTGAACTTGTTGTGCTCGTAGTAGTCGGCGATCGCCGGCTCGTTGGCCTTGATCCACGCGTCCAGCTCGGCGGGCTTGGGCACCGCGACCTTCTCCGAGTACATCGCGGGGCTGAAGCGCACGAAGGTGAGCTTCGCGACGTCGCCTTCCTTGAGGTACTTGGCCTTGACCTCTTCGTCGCTGACCGCGACCGAGCTCTCGACCAGCTCCAGCAGCTTCTGGGCGGCGAGCTGGCGGCGCAGCTTGTCTTCGAAGTGGATCTCGGTGGTGCCTTCCATCTGGCGCACGTACTCGAGGTACTGCTCCTTGTTGAACTTGCCGTCTTTCTGGAAGGCGGGGGCGTCCTTGAGCACCTTGCGCAGATCCTCGTCGCTGGTGGTCAGCCCGCGCGCTTCGGCGGCCTGGGACAGCAGCTCGGTGTTCACCAGCTGGTCGATGACCTGCTTGTGAATTCCGAACTGCTTCATCAGTTCAGCCGGTACGCCCTGGCGCCGGAAGTTGTCAGACTGCTGCGAGTACGACCTCGCGAAGTCCTTCAAGGGAATCGGCTTGCCATTCACCGTCGCTGCAGTCTCGGTATCGATGATGCGGGTATCGCAGCCCTGCGAGCCTGGACCCCACTGGAGCGCGAAGAGGATGGCGAGCGCGGCGATGAAGAAATAGGAGCCGTAGCGGCGGGTGTTTTCGGAGGAATTGCTCATGGGTTTCCAACAGTTGGCGGGACGAAGCGGCGACCTGTAGGATCCGGCGTCACAACATGCAAGCGGTTTGGCAAGTTCGCGCCGGCGAGGCGGAGCTGGAGGCAAGCGGTCGACAGTGTTCAATTTCCTTCGGCGTCACCGGGAGTTGCTGGTGGTGGGCACGCTGCTGCTCGCCCCGCTGATCAGCTACCTCACCACCGGCCATCGCGGCCGGGAGCCGAACTTCATCGATCGCGCCGTGCTGTTCATCTCTGCGCCGCTGCAGGCGGTGTTGACCAGCTCGATCGAGACCGTGGGCGAGGTGGGCGGTGGCTATCTCGCGTTGCGCGGCGCGCACCAGGAAGCGCAGATCTGCCGGGTGGGCCTGGCGGAAGCGCACGCCGAGCTCAACGCGCTGCGCGAAGCAGAGGCTGAGAACGCCCGGCTCAAGTCGCTGCTCGACTACGTCGAGGACACGGTCGATCAAGAGATCGTCGCGCGCGTGATCGGCCTCAACCCCTCGCCGCAGTTCCAGTCGATTCGCATCAACCGCGGCGAAGACGACGGGGTGCGTTTCGGGATGCCGGTGGTGACCGCAGAGGGCGCGGTGGGCCACGTGATCCGCTCGGTGAGCGGCTCGGCCGACGTGATGCTGCTGACCGATCCACAATCGCACATCGGCGGGGTGATCGAGCGCACCCGGGTGCGGGTGACGATCTCCGGCGCTGGTGGCGGGCGCCCGCTGTCCCTCGACCTGGTGCGCCGCGAAGACGACCTGAAGGACGGCGACGTGGTGGTGACCGCGGGCAGCGACGGCATCTTTCCCCGGGGCGTGCGCGTGGGCGTGGTGCGCACGCCCGAGCGCCCCAGCGTCAGCATGTTCCTCAAGGCGACCCTGGAGCCCTCGGTGGAGCTCAACCGGGTCGAAGAGGTGCTCGTCATTCCGGTGACGATGGGCATTCCTTCGCCGCTGGGGCTGGGAGGCAAGCGATGAGATTCTTCGCGTTCTCCCTGCTCGCGCTGCTGCTGCTCTCGGTGGAGTCGGTGCTGGTCAAGACGTTCGGCTTCGAGGTGACGCGCATCGACGTGGGCCTGGCGTTGGTGGTGTACGCGGCGCTGCGCTGCACCACGGTGGAAGGCGCGCTCTCGGCGTTCTCGGTGGGCTACCTGCTCGACGTCTTCACCGGGCGGCCCACCGGGCTCTACCCGGCGCTGGCGGTGCTGGTGTTCCTGTTGGTGCGGGGCGCAGGCGTGGTGGTCGACACCCGCAGCCGCGGCCCGTTTGCGCTCTTCGTGGCGGTGGCGACCGCCGGCCACGCGGTGCTGGCGGTGTTCTTCACCTGGCTGACCTCGGCGGAAGGCGGGCAGGTCTTCTCGCTTTCCGCTGTTCCCCTGCAGGTGATCCTCACCACGCTCGCAGGCCAGGCCATGTGGCCGCTGCTCAAGAAGATCGAACCCGGTGAACGGCCGGAGCCCGGGCTCTTGAGATGAGGATCGGCCTTGGCACCACCCGTGAGCCCAAAGAGCTGCGCCCGCGCATCTTCATCGTGGGCGGCTTCTTCCTGCTCGGCCTGCTGGTGCTGGCGGTCAACCTCTAC
>VFKJ01000748.1 GCA_009885595.1 Myxococcales bacterium
CTCTCAACGCACTCAACTGTCCCCCTCTCCATGAGGGGGAGAGGGTCGGGGAGAGGGCTTTCCAGGAGATGCTCCTTCGCTCGCCCGACCCCCACACCCTCGCAGACGACCTCACGCAACCCGTCCACTTCTCCGCCGCGCTCCAAGCCGCCGTCGCCCGAGGAATCGACACCTTCATCACCCTCGGCCCGGGCGCCATCCTCCGAGGCCTGGTGCGAAGGAACCTCGGCACCACGGTGAAGGTCCTCACGACCGAAGACGCCGCCGACCTCGCGCGCACCGTTGTAGAAGTGCGCCGGTGAAGACGACCCTCGAGCTCGGCCCCGACGTCGTGCAGCGACTCATTCCGCACCGCCGTCCGCTGCTGATGGTCGATCGCATCGAGTCCTACGAAGACGGCCAGCAGCCGGTGCTGCACGCGGCTCGCTTCATCACCTCGAACGAGCCGGTGTTCGACGGTCACTTCCCCGGGCTGCACCTGTGGCCGGGCGTGTACACGATCGAGGGCCTGCTCCAGTCGAGCAACCTCCTCCACATCTTGTACGTGGCGCGGCAGCTGACGGCCGCGCAGGGGCAGAACCCCGACGCCATCTTCACCGCGCTCGAGAACCTCGAGCTCGGCTACCGCATGAAGCCCGGCTACCAGCCCGCGCTGACCGCCCAATTCGCCGGCCTGCTGGGCGCCGAGCCTGACCCGGTCTCCCGCGGCGGCGTGGCCGGAGCGATCGACGTGAAGCTGCTCGCGCCCGTCTTCGCAGGCCAACGCCTCGACTACCGGGTGACGCTCACCCGGGTGGTGGAAGAGCTGCAGCGCTTCGAGGTCGAGGCCTCGGTCGAGGGGCGCACCGTCGCGAAGGGCGTGGTCACCAGCTCTCGGGGCGTCCTCGCCAGCCTGCCCTCCGCGAAGAAGGAATGAGAGCGCTCGCGCTCCTCGCGCTGCTGGGGACTGGCTGCACGCACCTCGCCTGGTACGGCCGCAGCGACGATCGCCGTCACGTGGCTTCGGTGATCGAGCAGGGCGGCCGCCAGCACGTGCGCGTGGACATGGTGGACGGGCCCGAGGTGCTCGGCGTCGGCGTCGACGCGCTGGTCTTCGGCGAAGGTGGCGAGGTCGCGTACCCGGCGCAGGTGGCGGACGGTTGGGTGGTGATCCGCCGCGGCGTCGCCGGGCCGCGCTTCGACGCCATCGGAGAGGTGCAACTGCACCGCGGCCAACTCCTGTACACCGCAGAGCGATCCGCCCAATGGCACCTCATCCGTGCCGGAAGATTGAGCGAGGGCTTCGACACCATCCTCCCCAGGTCGCTCACGGTCTCGAGCACGGGCCGCGTCGCCTTCGCCGCCCAGGACGGCCGAAACTTCTTCGCGGTCATCGACGGCCAGCGCAGCGCGCCGATGGATGGAATTGGGCAACTCCGTTTTTCCAGCGACGGAACCCGCGCCGGCTTCATCGGCCGCCGCGCTGGCAGCAGCTTCGTCATCCTCGACGGCGTCGAGCAGGGACCCTTCGAGTCGATCGCCGAACTCCAGCTCGGGCCTCCCGACGTGTTCATCGCGCGCACCGGGGGCGGCTGGCGCGTGTTCGTGAACGGCCAACCGGGTGAAGCCTTCGAGCGCATCGCCGGCCTGCACACGCGCGGGGGCGTCGCCTACGCCGCGCGCCGCGGAAAGCAGGAGTGGATCATCGACGGCCCGCACCAGCTCGGCCCCTTCTCCGCGCTCAAGTCTCAGCTCGCGCGCGACGCCTCTGGGCGGCTGGTCTTCGTGGCCCAGCGCGAGGAGGCGTGGCTCGTCTCCATCGGAGGCGTGGAGAACGGGCCGTGGTCGGAAGTCGAGGTCCCCTCACTCGGCGGCGCGCACGTGGGCTTCATCGGCGAGCGCGACCGGGCGCGCGTGGTGGTGCTCGACGGAAAGGAACTCGCTTCCTGGGACTGGGCGGGCTCGCTCGTGCTCAGCGCTGACGGCGCGCGCCTGGCGTACCTCGCGCGGCGCGGCGCGCACACGCTCCTCGTGGTCGATGGCCAGGAGCGAACCTTCGACGTGGTCGTCGCAGGCTCACTCGCCTTCTCGAAGGACGCCCGCCGCTTCGCCTGCGTCACCGGGGAAAAGCAGACGCGCCGGCTCTTCATTACGCGCGACGATGGCAAGCGCACCGCGGTCGACCTGGAGGAGTTGGTCGCCGCGCTCTCCAGGAGCTCGCTCGACGTGCTGCTCACTTCCCCCGACGTCACCCTGCTGCGCCGCTGGGTGGAAGCCGAGCTGGAACATTGACGATCGCCACCGACGAGGGGCCGCTCAGCCCGCGTCGGGGCGATTCCAGAGCAGAC
>VFKJ01000171.1 GCA_009885595.1 Myxococcales bacterium
CGGACCGGTGCCCTTGAGCACCTGGGCCAGCGAGCCCGGGCCCACCCGGTACGGCACGCCCACCGCCGCGCGAAGCGTGGGGGCGGCGAGCACCGGCGCCCGGCAGCAACCCGCCAGCACCTGGTTGGAGCACCCCGTGGCACCTGCGCAGGTGTCGTTGGTGCACGCGTCCGAGTCGTCGCAGCTCAACACCGTGCCGGCGGCGCACGCACCCGCCGTGCACCGCTCGCGGCCGTTGCAGAGATCGTCGTCATCGCAGGCCGCGCCATCCACCAGCGCCGGGCAGGTGATCTGCTGCGCCCGCTCGACCGCGGGTGCGCCCGCCAGCTGCACGGTGAGAATGGGCGCGTGCACCACCGGGTCCCGGAAGTGGAAGGTGGCCCGATGGCTGCCCACCGGCACCGTCACCGAGGTCACCGCCGCGCCGCAGCTGCCATCGAGATGAAAGCTCACGCCCGGAGACGACGCGCTCAGGTTCAGCAGCGTCGCCTGGGTGACCGTCGCCGCGTCACCATTGGCGTCCTCCAGCTCGATCACCACCGCGTCGGAGCAGGCCGAGGCCGCCAGCGTCTGCGCGGCGGTGACGAACCGCAGCGTGGCAGGGGCGCCTGGCACCACGATGTTCGCCTGCTGGGTGGCGTCGGCGAGCGGCAGCGCGCTGGCCGTCAGGGTGGGCATGCCGGGGACGGCGTCCTCGAAGTAGAAGCCCACGCTCGACGTGCCGGCCACCATCGTCACCGAGGTGATGGGCAGGCTGCAGTCGGCGTCCGAGAAGAAGGCACCCGAGGCCGCGCTGCTGCTCAGCGCCACCGTCACGTCGGCGGGCGTGGGCAACGGGTTCCCCGCGGCGTCCTGCTGCTCGATGGTGGCCAGCGCCGAGCAGGTGGTGGCCGAGACGCGCTGCGGCGGGGTGGTGAACGCCAGCTGGCTGACGGCGCCCGCGAGAATGGTCTGCGTCTGGACGGCGGGCGTCGCTCCCGGCAGCGTCATGGTGAGCTGGGGAGCGCCCACCCGGGTGTCGCGGAAGTAGAGGCCGATCTCACCCACGCCCGCGTCCAGCGCCAGGCTGGTGACCTGCGCGGCACAGGCGGAGTCCTCGTAGAAGGTGGTGCTGGGGGCCGTCGAGCTGAGGCCCAGGCTGACGGGGGCCGGAACGGTGGCCGGGTTGCCCGAGGCGTCTTCGAACTCGAGCGTCAAGAGCGCGGAACACTCCCCGGCGATCAGCGTCTGGGGGGCCGTGCGCACCAGCACCTGCGAGGGCGCGCCCGCGAGCACCGTCACCGTCTGCGCTGCCGGGGTCAGTCCAGGCCCCGTCGCGGTCACGCCCCAGGGCCCGGCGGTGGTGTCCTTGAAATGGAAGCCCGCGGCGCTGCCCCCTGCCCCGATGTTCACCTGCGTCGCCACCCGCGTGCAGGCCGCGTCGGAATAGAGCGCCCCGGTGGGCGTGCTGGTGGACAGCGCCACCGTCGTCACCGAGGTGACCGGCACGGCGTTCCCGCTCACGTCCTGCACCTGGGCGATCAGCACGCTCGAGCACGCCCCGGCGATCGGCGACTGCGGCGGGGTCTGGAAGGCGAGCTTCGCCGCGGGCCCGCGGTTGATGGTGACGCCCTGGGTGGCGTCGCTGAGCCCCGCTACCCGCGCGGTGATCGTCGGAGCTCCGGCGACCAGGTCGGTGAAGAAGAAGCTGGTGCGGGTGCCCCCGGGCACGATGCCCGCAGAGTCGAGCACCGCGTCACAGGCGGCGCTGGAGTGCATCAGGGTGGTGGACGACGACGAGAGCAGCGCCACCGTGGTGGACGCCTGGAGCGGCGAAGGATTGCTGAAGGCGTCGCGGACCTCGACCGTGGCCACGGCCGAGCAGTTGCCGGCGGTCAGCGTCTGCACCGGGGTGACGAAGGCGAGCGCGATGGGCGGGGCCGGGCTGATGATCGCCACCTGCGTGGGCGCGGAGAGCCCCGGGTTCGAGGCGGTCAAGGTCGGCGAGGCCGCCTTCAGGTCGCGGTAATAGAAGCTCGTGGAGCTCGAGCCGGCGGCGATCGTCGACTGGGTGATCGTCCCGGTGCAGCCCGCGTTCGCGTGGAAGGTGGCTTGCGTCGAGGTGGTCCGCAGCGCGAGCGCGGTCGCCGACAACACCACCGCGGGGTTTCCAAAGCCGTCGCGGCTCTGGCCGGTGATCGGTCCCAGGCACTCGCCCGCGAGGCCCCGGGGCGGCGCGGTGGCGATGGCGAGCTGGGAAGGCGCGGCCGCGCGAATGACTTGGGTCTGCGAGGCCGGGGTGAGCCCGGTGGCGGTCGCGGTCAGGATGATCGAGCCGCTCACGGTGTCGCGGAAGTACGCCGCCACGGTGTCCACGCCGGTGGCGAGCGTCACGTTGCCGACGCTGGAAGCGCAGGCCCCCGTGGGGGAGAAGGACTGCGTGGTGGAGGTGGTGCTGAGCACGATGGGGGTGCTGCTGGAGACCGCCGCCGGGTTTCCGAAGGAGTCCTGGGCCTGAATGAGGAGCGCGGCGGAGCAGCCACCGGCCGCCACCGTCTGCGGCGCCGAGATGATCACCAGCCGGGTGGGCCCGGAGGCGGAGATCAGCTGCTCCTGCGTGGTGCCCGTCAGCCCCGGGCCGCTCGCGTCCAGCGTGATGGGCCCGGTGACGTTCCCGAGGAAGTGGAAGAACTGGCTCGAGGTGCCCGCGAGCACGGTGGCGCTGGTCGAGGGGGCGCTGCACGCCGCGTCGCCAAAGAGGGTGACCGAGGCCCCGCCGCTGAGCGTGAGCGCGAGCGCCGCGGTGACGGCGGACGCATTGCCGTAGGCGTCCTGCACCTCGACCACCGCAGCGGCAGAGCAGGCGCCGGCGGTCACCGTCTGCGGCGACGAGGTGAAGGCCAGGCGCGCCGGGGCGGCCGCCTCGATGGTCTGAGGCTGGCTGCCGTTCAGATAGCCCGCCGACGCGGCGGTGAGCACCGGTGCGCCCGCCACGGTGTCCCTGAAGTACACGGTCACCGTGGTGCTGCCCGCCGCGATGTTCGCGGAGCCTGCGAAGACCTGGCAGCTGGTGTCCGAGAAGAAGGACGCCCCCGTCGAGGTGGAAGAGAAGGACACCGTGGTGGCCGCCGTGACCGCCACCGCGTTTCCGTAGGTGTCCTGCGCCTGGAAGCTCACCGCCGGCGAACACGCGCCCGCCGCCACGGTGCGCGGGGGCGTCTGCACCACCAGCCGCGAGGGCACCGCGGCCCTGACCGTCTGCACCTGGGTGGCCGAGCCGAGCGCCGCGGCGGTCGCGGTGGTGGTGGGAGACCCTGCGAGCGTCTCCTTGAAGAAGAAGCCCACCGCGCTCTGCCCCTCGGGAATGATCACCGAGGTCACCGCCGTGGCGCACGAGGGGTCCGAGAAGAAGCCTAAGGTGCCCGAGCTCGAGCTCAAGGCGATCACCGTCGAGGTGGCGACCGTGGCAGGGCCGCTCGAGGTGTCCTGCGCCTGCACGCGCGCGACGCCCGAGCAGGCGCCCGCAGAGATGGACTGCGCCGGGGTGATGATGGCGAGGCCCGCCGCGCGCGAGCTGACCGCCACCACCGCCGGAACGGAGAGCGCGTCGAGGTTGCTCGCGGTGAGGGTGGCGGTGCCCGCGGTGGCTGGGCGGAAATAGACGGTCGCCTGCGAGGTGCCCACCGCCAGCGGGATCGACGAGAGCGCCGTGGTGCAGGAAGCGTCGGCGTAGAAGGCGCCGCTGATGCCGGTGACCGAGAGCGCCACCAGCATCGGCTCCACCACGCCGCGCGCGGTGCCGTCGGAATCGCGCGCCTCGATCGTCACCGCCGACGAGCACACCCGGTCCGCCATCGCCGGCGCGGTGAGCACCAGGCGGCTGGGCATCACCCCGCGCGAGGCGCGCAGATCGTCGAAGTCGTCGATGCCCTGGAAGGCGCGGTTGGTGCTGAACACCTGGCCGTCCACCAGCTGATCCACGCTGACGCCGCTCCAGTCCACGGCCGAGGACTGCGCCGCCAGGGTGCCGTCGAGGTAGAGCTTGCGCGCGCCCGCGTTGGTGCCCACCCCGGTGAGCAGCAGCTCCACCAGGTGCCAGGCGTTGGTGGAAGCGGTGCTGGCGCTGGTGGTGGTGACGTAGTTGAGCGCGACGTCGTAACCGCCCAGGGACAGCGCGCCCGTGCCCGACACCATCACCTCGGCGACGGCGCGGCTGCCCACGCTGGTGCTCGAGAGCGCGGCGATGGTTCGACTGCCCAGGCCGTTGGTGATGGCGGGACGCCAGAAGAAGCGCCGGTGCAGCGTGCCGGACACCGCGGAGATGCGGCTGAGCTGCCCTGCCCCGCCGCCAGGCCCCGTCTGCCCGTCGCTGTCGATCACCCGAAGCCCGTAGCCCCCGCGGTGCGCTCCGATGGCGGCGGCGGCGGTGGAGACGCCCGTGCCGGCGGTGCTGAAGGTGCTGGCGGCCTTTCCCGGAGGCGTGCTCGTCACCGCCAGCGTGCCCGACTCGAGCTCGTTGAAGTGCTGAGCCACCGCCTGCGCGGTGCCCACGCGCGCGGCGCCGATCGCCACCTCGTCGAGGAACACCGTCACCGCCGACGACTGGGAGTCGGCCGCGTCAGCCAGCCCCACCCACGCGGTCTGCAGGTTGTGCGTCGCCAGATCGACCGGCGCGGCGTCGATGCGCGGGCCGGCGGCGTCGTCGATGTACAGGGTGACGCGCGGCACCGCGGGTTGGTAGCCGAACTCCACGTAGTGCCACGTGCCCTCCGTGATGCGGGCGGTGAGCACCGTGCCGAAGGAAGTCACGCCCGCGCTCGAGTTGACGTAGTCGAGCCGCAGGTGGAGCCCGCCGGTGGGATCCTTGCGCAGCAGCAGGTTCACCTTCGAAGCCCCGCCGCTGCCGGACGCGCCGGTGGCCGCGTCGCCCAGGCGCACCAACCGCAACGAGGTGCCAGAGGCCATCGCCGCTTCCGTGCCTGCGGGCAGGCGCAGCCAGAAGCGCACGAAGGGGCTGGTGAGCGCGGAGAAGTCGACCACCGCCGCCGCCTGCGCGAAGCCCGTCGCGCCCGCGAAGGTGAAAGAGAGCGAGCGCGTCTGATCCCACGCCTGCACCGACGACTGCGTCAGGGCGTTGGTGCCGTTGACGCGCGTGGTGGTCCAACCGGAGAAGCCGACCTGCGGCGGCTCGAACCCGTCAGCGAAGGGCAGCGGCGCCGCCATCGCTGACGAGGCCACGACCCAGAACCAGAGAGCTGAACGCACTCGCTGCATCGTACTCGTCGCCTCGGGCGATTACCCGCTTCGTGCGCGGGCGCGGCGACGGCGGCTGACCAGCGTCAGAGCCGCCACTCCGAACAACCACAGGGCGCTCCCCGGGAAGGTCGAGCACGAGCACCCCGTCGGTTGAGGTGCGCAGTCCACCTCCACCATGAAGTCCTGCTCCACCGAGCCCGCGGCGTTCTGCGCCACGAGGGTGACCCGCTCCGAGCGCTTCCCGTTGCCCTTGGCCGGGGTCCAGGAGATCGCTCCTGCCTGGTCGAGGCTCATGCCCTCGGGGATGCCCGCCGACGCGCGGCCCAGTTCCCAGGTCAAGGGACGGCTTCCGCTGGCGCGCACGATCCCATCGGCTCCATAGGTCCACGGCACCTCGCACTGGGCGGTCAGGGTCGGAACCGACACGATCTCCGGCGGGAAGAGCTGCTGGCCGTTGCTCGCCTCGACCCGCACGCTGGTGCGGCAGGTCGCGCCGCGGTCGTCGGTGACCTCCAGGGTGGCGGTGAGCCCGCCGGGCTGATCGACCACGCGGGCAGCCGCGCCGTTGAAGCGCAGGGCGTCAGCGGTGACTCCGTCGGAGAACAGCCAGCTGGCCGAGGTGATTTGCCCATCGCTGTCGCCGTAGCTGGCGGAGAAGGTGGTCGCCAGCGGCGCCAGGCCGGCCACCGGGCTGGCGGTCACCGCGCAGTGCGGCGGGCTGTTGGTGCCGGCGTTCACGACCATCACCTGCGAATCGCGCGCGGTGCAGCCCTCGCGGGTGATCGCCTCGAGGCTCACCAGGTGCGTGCCCGGGCCGAAGGTGTGGCTGACGGGCGTGCCCTGCTCGGCGGTGCCGTCGCCGAAGTTCCAGCGGAGCACCGGGTTGGGATCGTCGCCCTGGAAGTCGGCGCTCAGCTGCGCCGCCAGCTGGTCCGTGCCGTTGGTTTGATCCGAGACGATCCGCACGGTGGGCGGCACCGGGCAGCTCTCGCTGGTGACGCGCAGCAGGGCCTGCGCCTGGGCCGATTGGCCGCTCGGGGTGAAGACCGTCAGGCGCACGGTGTACCCACCGGCGCGCGCGTACGTGTGGGTGGGCCGGGCGCCGGTCTGCAGCGCCGTGCCGTCACCGAACGACCACACGTAGCTCAGGCCGGCCGCGGGGGTGCTGGCCGAGCCATTGGCGGTCACCGGAACCCCGGCGGCCACGCTGGGCGGCAGCGAGAGCACGGCCACCGGCCCCGCCCCGGGGTCTGCGAGCACGTCGACGGTGAAGCTGTACGCATCGACGCCGCAGGCGCCCGTCGCCTGCAGGCACAGCGAGCTTTGGCCCGCGGCCGCTGGCGTCCAATCGACCGCGCCGGTGGTGGCGTCGACCTGCAGGCCCGAAGGCCCAGTGGCGCAGGCGGCCCAGGTGATGGGCCCGGTGCCGCGCAGCAAGGTGAGCTGGGCGGTGGGGTTCAAGCGATAGGGCACGCCCACCGCCGCCACCAGGTTGGCGTCGCGCGCGATCACCGGCTTGGTGCAGCAGGTCGAGGTGACCACGTTCGAGCAGCCCGTCGCCGCCGCGCACGAGTCGTTGGTGCAGCTGTCGTTGTCGTCGCACACCAGCGCGGGGCTCGAAGCACAGCTGCCCGCCAGGCAGCGCTCGCGGCCGTTGCAGAGATCGCCGTCGTCACAGAAGGCGCCGTCGACCGTCGCCGGGCAGACGATCTGCACGGTGACGCTCCCGCCCGTGAGCGTGGCAGTCTGCGCCTGGATCAGCACCGGCTCGACGATCGCGTCCTTAAGGAAGAAGGTGGCGCGGTAGTCCCCGGCTGCGATCGGGAAGCTGGTCACCTCGGTGCTGCAGGTGGCGTCCGAATAGAGGCGCGCCACCGTGGAACCCAGGGTGAGGGCCACGGTGATCGGCGCCGTCAGCGGCGCCGCGGCGCCGTTCACGTCCTGCGCTTGCACCTCGATGGCGCCGGAGCACCGGCCGGCCTCGAGCGTGGCGGGCGCGCCCACGAAGCCCAGGCCGACCGCCTGCGCGGCCGCGAAGATGGTCTGCTGCTGGCTGGTGGCCGCCAGCCCGGTCGCGGCCACGTCGAGGGTCGGCGAGCCGACCACGGAGTCCTTGAAATAGAAGGTGCCGCTGCTCTGACCCGCCGGCAGGTCGAGGGTCGTCACCGGCTGCGAGCAGGCGACGTCGGAGTAGAAGGTGCCGCCGGTCGAGGTGGTGAAGAGCGCGGCCTGCACGCCGCCCACTCCCATGGGAGCGGCGTTGCCCGACACGTCGCGCGCCTGAACCGTGGCCGCCGCGGAGCAGACGCCGGTCGGCAGGCTCTGCGGCGGCGTGACGAAGGCGAGCTCGATGGGCGGGCCGGCCGTGATGGTCGCCAGCTGGTTGGCGGAGCCGAAGGTGAGGGAAGTCCCCGTCAGGGTGGCGGTGCCCGCGGTGGCGTCGCGCAGGTAGACGTTCACGAAGGTGTTCCCGGTGGTGATGGTGACCCCGTTCGAGCCGGTGGTGCAGGCGTCATCGGTGAAGAAGGCCATCGTCGCGCTCGACGAGGTGACGGTGATCGGCTCGTCGGCGGTGACGGCAGCGGCGTTGTCGAAGGCGTCGCGCGCCTCCAGCACCACGCCGCGAGAACAGACGGTGGAGGGCACGTTGAGCGGCGGCGTGGAGAAGGCCAGCTTCGAGACGGCCGCGGCCACCACCGTCGCGGACTGGGTGACGGTCCCCAGGGTGGGGTCGCTGCCGGTGAGGGTCAGGCTGCCGGCGCGCGGATCGCGGAAGTAGAAGCTGACGCTGCCCCCGCCGGCCGCGAGGCTCGCCGTGGTGAGGCCGGTGGTGCAGGCGGCGTCGGTGAAGAACTGCAGCCCGCTCGAGGAAGAGCTCAACGCCACCACGCGCGCGCTGGCCACCGTGGTGGGGTTGTTCAACGCGTCACGCGCCTCGAGGGTGACCGCGTCCGAGCAGGCGCCCGCGACCGCGGTGCGCTCAGGCGTGGAGAAGGCCAGGCCCACGGCTGCGCCGGGGGTGAAGACCTCGGCCTGGCTGCCGGTGATCAGGCTGGGCGCCGAGACCGTCACGTCCGCGGTGCCCGCCCTGGTGTCGCTGAAGAAGAACGAGCCCTGGCTGCCGAGGGCGGCGACGGTGACGTCGGTGATCGCCGTGGTGCAGCTGGCGTCGGAGAAGAAGCGCGTGGTCGCGGCGTTGGACGCCAGGGCGATCACGGTCTCGTTGTTCACGGAGCTGGTGTTGGCGAAGGCGTCGCGCACCTCGAAGCGCGTGATCGCCGAGCAGGCACCCACCAGGGTGGTCTGCGGCGCCGTCACGATGGTGAGGTGATCGGCCGCGGCGGGCGTCACCGTCACCACCTGCACCGCGCCCACCAGGCCGGGGTTGGCGACGGTGATGGTGGGCGTGCCCACCAGGGTGTCGCGATAGTAGAGGTTCACCGAGCTGCTCCCCGTGGGGATGACCACCGCGATCACCGAGGTGGTGCAGAACTCGTCGGCGAAGAAATCTCCGGTCACGGCATTCGTGCTCGGCACCACCGAGGTCGGGCCCTGCACCGCGGCGGCGTTACCGAGATCGTCGCGCGCTTCCACCAGCAGCTCGCGAGAGCAGGCCCCCGCGCTGACCGAGCGGGGAGGCGTCACCACCGCCAGCGTCCCGGCGGGTCCCGGGAGGACCGTCTGCACCTGGGTAGCGGCGGTCAGGCCCGGGGCGCGGGCCGTCAGCGTGGGGCTGCCGACCAGGGTGTCCTTGAAATAGAAGGTGACCGTGGTGCCGCTGGCCGAGAGCGTGCGGGAGGAGATCGGGTTGGCGCACAGGGGGTCCGAGAACAAGGTGCCGCCGCTCGACGAGGTGCTCAGGGTGATCACCGTCACCGCGCCCACCGCGCTGGCGTTACCCAGGGTGTCCTGCGCCTGCACCGAGGTGAGCGCGGAGCAACCGCCCGCCGTCAGCGCCTGGGCGGCGGTGACGAAGGCGAGCTGAGCCGAGGCGCCGGTGGCGATGGTCTGCACCTGGGTGGCGCTGGTGCGGCCCGCGCTCGCTGCGGTGAGGGTCGCGGCGCCCGAGCGGGTGTCGGAATAATAGAACGAGGTGGTGCTCTGGCCCGAGCCGATGGTGGCCACCAGCGTCGGCGAGGTGCAGGCCGCGTCGGAATAGAAGGTGCCCGCAGGCGAGCTCGTGGTCAGCGCCACCGACGCAGCCGAGGCCACCTGCGCGGTGTTGCCGAACGAGTCCTGCACGCGCACGCCGATCAAAGGCGAGCACGCCCCTGCCCCGAGCGTCCTGGGGGGCGTGGTGAAGCCCAGGGCCGTGGGGGCGCCGGGGTCGATGGTCTCCACCTGCACGGCGTTCGACAAGCCGAC
>VFKJ01000972.1 GCA_009885595.1 Myxococcales bacterium
ACCTGCCCCAACGGCACCACCTGTGAGCCGGTGCAGCTCAAGCTGAACACCGGCGAGTTGACCACCATGCGCGGGTGCGTGTTCGCGCCGGTACCTGCGTTGATCGAACAGAAATGAGAAGCTGACCCGATGAACCGAGTCCTGGCCTTCGCGGCGATCGCAGTGCTGGCGTCGTGCCGCGAGCAGAAGGTGCAGAAGATTCCCCCCACGCTCGGGGTGGAGTCGCTCACCGTCGACTTCGGCCCGGTGCGGGTGGGCACGGTGCACGATCACCCTTTCACCCTGAGCGCGACGAACGGCGCCGACGTACAGCTCTCGAGCGTCACCCTCGAGGGGAGCGGCGCCTTCACCCTCGAGGCGGCGCCCACCTCGCTGCGGGGCGCCACCAGCGAGGTGCTGATGCTGCACTTCAGCCCGGTGGCGGCGGGCGACCTCGCCACCGAGCTCGTCATCCGCAGCGACGACGAGCTCAAGCCCGAGGTGCGGGTCTCCATCACCGGCCGCGGCGCCTACCCCAAGGTGACCCTGGAGGTGGGCTGTGACGTGGCGGCGCGCTGTGAAGCGACGGTCTCCAGCGCCCCGCCCCGCATCGACTTCGCGCCCGAGCCGTACGTGCGGCTGCGGCCCCTCGAGCCCTCCACCCTGCCGGTGCTCAAGCTGCGCTCCACCGGCGAGGTGCCGGCGGTGCTGACGGGGCTGACGCTCTCGGGCGCGGATCGCTCGGCCTTCAGCTTCGTGGGCAACGCGGCGCTGCCTGACGGGGGCCTGGTGCTCGCGCCGATGCAGGAGGCCTCGGTGCCGGTGCAGTTCCGGCCCACCAGCGACGCGCAGCAGAGCTACCTGGGTGAGGTGCGGCTGGAGACGGACGACCCCACCGCGCTCTTCACCCTGGTCCCGCTCGCGGGCAGCCTGCGGCCGAACTACCCGCCGGTGGTGTGCGTGAACGTGTCGAAGGTGAGCCCGGTGGGCGCGCCCGTGCGTGACTACGACTCCGCCGCCGCGTGGGGCGAGGTGATGGGCGCTGACGGCGGCGTCGACCTCTCGCTGACCCGCGACGTGCCGCCGCGCGCCGAGGTGACGCTCTCTGCGCTCTCGAGCGCCGATGAGACGAGCTGCACCACGGATCCCGAAGACGGGCGCCTGGGCCTGAGCTGGTCGTGGAGGCTCACCTCGACGCCCTCGGGCTCCGCCGCGCCCACGCTCACCAACGCGAACACGCCGCGCGCGACCCTGCGGCCGAGCGCGACCGGGCGCTACTCCGCGGAGCTGACGGTGACGGACAGCCAGGGCAACGTGGGCACCTCGTCGCTCACCTTCGAGGTCGCGGTGAAGAATGATCTCGTGGTCCAGCTCGATTGGAACGGCAGCGCCGGGGTGGACCTCGACCTGCACCTGGTGCGGCCGGGCGCCGACCCGTTCTCGCCCTTCGCGCCCGTCGACGGGGGCATCGCCTCGGGAGACCTCAACGGCTACGCGGCGACCAGCCGGCCCACGGGCGGCGGGTTCGACTGGGGCTTCCCGGGGCCGTTCGACGATCCGCGCCTCAACTTCGACGACACCGGCAGCGGCGCGCTGGTGGAGAACATCTCCCTCAACGGGCCGGAGAACGATCCCGCGTGCGCGACGGCGCCCTGCACCTATGGGGTGTTCGTGCACGGCTTCCGCGACGCACGCACCGACGCGGGCGCGGTGAGCTGCGCGGTCGATGGCGGCGCCGGTTGTCTCGATGGCGAGAGCTGCGACTGCCTCAACGGGACGGTGTGCGTGGCCTTGAACGCGCCGGTGGGCAGCGCGCCTTCTGGAGCGGGGCGGTGTCTTTCGCCGATCGCCCCGGTGGTGCGGGTCTTCTTGAAGGGGAGCGCGACGGCGGCGTTGTCGGTGCCGCTCGTACTCGGCGCGCCCTGCCAGACGTTGCACGCGGCTGATGTCACCTGGCCCATGCGGGGCAGCGACGCGGGCGTGCAGGTGACCGCGCGGCAGGCCGTGACGCGGTACGGGGTGCGCAGCGGCGGACTCCAGTGCGCACCTGATGGACCTCAAGGCGGGGTCCCCTGGTACTCCGCTCAGCCGCGCTGAACTTTCTGCAGCCCAGAGGTTGACGGCGACGCGCGGTTGGCGAGACGATTCGTTTCTCACTGGCCGGAGGAAGAGAATGGGTTGATCGTCGTCGCGGGCCTGTCGTGGTGAAGCAGCTCCCCGAGATGGCAGTTCTGAACTGAACGTCCTCGTCCCTTTGTTCGAGTCTCCCTGGCCGGAGGAAACACATGGGTGGATCGTCGTCGCGGGTCTGAAGTGGTGAAGCAGCTCCCCGAGATGACAACAGCGAGAACGATGTCCGGTGCGAGCGGGCCGGCGATCGATTGCATGAACTGCTCGACATAGGCACTGCGACGCGAGGCGAGCCGAATACGTTCTGGCCCCTGCGAAGCCGTGCAGCTCAAGGTGAAACTCTTGAATGCCGTCCCCGGGGATCAACCTCCCGCGGGACAACCTTGTGCGGGCTCGACGCTCAGCTCAGGGAACGCACGCTCCGCCGAAGTCGCTGGCGGCGTTGAGCTTCTGGCAGGTCTGCGTCCCGGAGCACACCCGACACGAGGCGCCCGACGCTCCGCACGCCTCGGGGGAGACGCCCCTGAAGCAGCCGCCAGTGTCGCAGCACCCGTCGCAGTTGCTCGCGCTGCAGGTGACGACCGCGCCGCCGTCGGGGCCGGTGGGCCTGGGCCCGCAGGAACGGGTGCTCTTGCACTCGTCGGTGGCGGGGCACGCCACGCACAACGTGCCACCCGCACCGCACGCGGTGGCCTCGGAGCCCGCCAGGCAGGTGTCGGTCTTCTGATCGCAGCAGCCCATGCAGTTGGCGGTGGTGCACTTCGCCACCGTCGGCCCGCAGGCGGCGGTGAGGAACAGCACGAGGAGCGCGAGGACGCGTTGCTTCATCAGCGCAATCGACCACGCCGCGTCGGGGCTGTCAGCCGCGAAAGGAGTAGCCGGGGCCAAGCTTCGGTCCGCGGCTCGTCGCCTCCGCGCGGCGTGAAGACCTCCATTCAGTCACTCGCGACGCTCCGCCGGCAGGGTCACGAGGTGCACCACCACGTTGCAGGTCAGCTGCACCTGCAGTTGCTTCGGCTCAGGACCATACGCCGTGACGGTCACCAGGTACGGCGGCGGCGCGCTGGGCAGCGCGATCATCATCAGGTCATCCCTCGCGCTCGCCCAGCCCATGATCACCCCGGGCAGCACGACCTTCTCGCGCGCGTCGTAGGGAGCCACCTCGACCGAGGCCTTCACCGCCCCTTTCGCGGGCTCCCACTTCACCGTCGAAGGAGACATGGGCGACTGATCTTCCGGCGAGCGAACGTTCAGCTCACCTGGGCACGGCAGCACCACCTTCCCCCGCGCGCCGGAAGCGTCGTACTGGAGCTCGAGCGGCTCGCCCGGCTTCGCCGCCACTCCCGCGACTTCGAACGCGCCGGGTATTCGCTTCGAGGGCG